>JBBDJI010000007.1 GCA_040879965.1 Candidatus Babeliales bacterium
GTGAAGGAGATAAGTCAGTAAATCCATGTAAGCAAAAGAAGCTAACTAATATGCGTGCGTCTGGTTCAGATGATCAAATTAAATTAGAACCACCACGAATAATGGAGCTTGAGCGCTGTATGGAATGGATTGCGCCTGATGAATTAATTGAAGTGACGCCAAATACTATTCGTTTAAGAAAAAAGGTATTGAAAGCTTCATTGAGAAAGTAAATGAACCATTATAAAGCAATTATTGCATACGATGGCACTGATTATGCTGGTTGGCAAGTCCAACCAGAAAAGTTGGCAATTGCGAATATCATGCAAAATACTTTTGCAAAAACATTCGGAAAACCAATTAAGTTAATCGGTGCCTCTCGTACTGATGCAGGTGTTCATGCATTAGGTCAAGTTGCTTCCTTTTCCACTAATATTCTAATATCTCCTTATCAATTGCAAGTAGCATGGAATAATTTATTACCGAATAGCATTGTTATTCGTTCGTTGCAAAAAACAGAAACATTTTTCCATCCACAAGCATATGTAAAACAAAAAACTTATTGGTATCATTTTTTTACAGCACGCCCATTGCCTTTTGTAGAGCGGTATGGTTCTTACTATCGTTATGCATTAAATATTGAAAAACTTAAAGAGACTTTTACGGTATTTACTGGTACACATGATTTTCGTTCTTTTTATACCGGAAATGAACAAAAGAATGCTATTCGTACGATTGATAGCATATCGTTGCAGTATTTTAAGCGATGGAATATCTATAGAGTTGAAATTAGAGGAAAAAGTTTTTTAAGATTTATGATACGTAGAATAGTAGGCGCGTGCATGGATGTTGCTTCTCGAAATTTACCTATTGCATTATTGCAAAAAGTTTTAGAAGAACGAGATCCAAATCAACGATTGCCAAATGCGCACGCAAAAGGTTTAATGTTAAATAAAATTATTTATGAATAATATAGAAATAAATAAAAATCGAATTATTACTCGTTTATTTACTGCAAGTGCAATAGCAGTACTCGTAATTTTTGGTAGTTCTTATTTTTATACGCCGCAAGTTAAAATTTCTAATTTTGATGAAGCACGCGATACTGAATTTATTTTAGATTTATTCAAAAAAAATTGGCATTGGCTGGTAGCAGAAGGCACAACCTTTTCTCCTGAATATATGCTCAAATATCGCGCATCTTCGCAAGATAGCTCCAAAGATCATGGCAAAGAGATTATTAAAGTTCTTTATGAAGGCAATGAACCAGTTGGATTTGTAGCCTATCATAAGATAAATTTTTTCAAATGTATGTTGCATTTTTTAGCGGTACGTGAAGAATTCCGTTCTAAAGGGTATGGCTTACAATTATTGCAATATGCAGTCAATGATCTTATTGCGCGCGGCTGTGCGGAAATAACATTAGTTACTCGTACTAATAATTATCCAGCTCAAAAAGTCTACAAGAAAGTTGGTTTTAAAGAAACTCATCGTACTAATGGATTTGTATATTTTTCTTATATCGTGTAAACTAAGGCCAATTTTTCCCATAAATTAACTAATTTTAATGAAAGTTATGATGAACAAATTTCAAAAAAATATGACATTATTGTCTTTAGGCTTGATTTTAACAAATATCTTAATTGGCATGGAATCTGAAAAAAAATTATCTTTTTCTCAAGAAGTAATACTTAATGAAGTAGAAAAGCCAGTGAAAAAATTGGCACATACAAAATCAGCAATATTTGGCAGAAAACATAAATTAAATCCTAAAGATAAAGGCAAACGAATGTCTTTATCAGATTCAAACTTGCCGGGGCTTTTTAATAAAAATAAAGAACAACAATTATTATTTTCGATCCCATTAGTGGAAGAGGAAAAGAAAAGTAAAGAAAATAAAGTTTCTCCTAAGCCATTAGTAAAAGCAATAAAAAAACATGATTCGCAAAAAGTAAACGGTATTCTGAAAGGGAAAAAGATAGATATAAATAAACCGGTAGATGGTGATACACCATTGATTACGGGTGTTAAACATTGTATCGCAACTTTTATAAAATATGAGCATGCATATAAAAAGCATGTTGATGCACGAAAAAATTTAGTAGCACTTTTAACGGAATATAATGAAGAAATAGATCAAAATATTTCTGATAAAAATGGTCAATCGATTGATAATTTAATTTCAGGAAGTAAGTTAAGTCAAAAAGCTCAAGCACAGCTTTCAGATCTTTTGTATTTAATGGCAAATCAGGAAACATTGAAAAAATATAAGCAAAAATCAAAAGCGGAAGAGTAATAATTAAATTAATTAGTCACCTTGCATAATTTCTTCAGTGTCATCACCAAGAATTTCTGGCTCAAATACATCGCCCAAAATTTCTTCCTTGTCTTCTTTTTCAGGCTTTTCTCCAGGTTCTGGAGGATTTGGTGCAAAAATGTATATCGGTGGGAAGCTATAAACAGTATTGATTGAAAGAATGGTTATTAACAGTATAATAAAAAATTTTTTAATCATTATTTCTTCTCATTTCTTTTGCTATTGGTAAATTCATTTGTTTAAGAATAAATGGTGCAATATCAGAAAGCCCTTCAAGTTGATAATTTTTCAAATAACTTTTTTCTATATTTCTTTTTATCATAATAAAATATACGGGATTATTCGTGTGTGATGTTTTTGGTTGCATATTTTTTTCATCAAACATATCCTCAGCGTTTCCATGGTCTGCCGTTATATATAACACACCATTCATATCTTGTACAACGGCTTTATATAAACGTCCAAGTTCATAATCAATGCATTCAATTGCTTGTGTTGTTGCTTGCAAGCTCCCTGAATGACCTACCATATCTGGATTTGCATAATTTATCAAATAAAAATTTTTTGGATCTTTTTCAAGTGATTGTAATACCGTATTAGTAATTTCTTGCGCAGACATTTGGGGGAAATCAATATAATTTTTTACTACAATTGAAGGAATTAAAACACGAGTTTCATGTGGAAGTTTTTCTTCTTTGCCGCCATTAAAAAAATAAGTAACATGGGCATATTTTTCAGTTTCTGCGATGCTAAATATTGTTTTATTATTTTTTTCTAAAATTTCTTTGAAGGTATTATTAATAACATTTCGGGAAAATAATACTGACGTTTTATATTTTTGATGATTATAATCAGTCATAGTAACAAATTCAGTAAAATTAATTTTTTTTCTTGGAAATTTATCAAATGAAGAATCCGTAAAGGCAGCGGTCAATTGACGTGCCCGATCTGGCCTAAAATTAAAAAAAATAACTGAATCATGATCTTTTATAATTCCGCTGTGTAGCAATTGCGTTGGTGGAATATATTCATCCGTGATTCCTTCTTTATAATAGAAATCTAAAGCTTCTTGCCATGAGCTAAACAATAGTTTTTGTGGTTCAGTTAAAACATTGTAGCTTTTTTCAGTACGCTCCCAATTATGATCACGATCCATGGCATAAAGCCGACCATGCAGCGTTGCAATAATACCTAATTGATATTCACGGCATATCTCATCAAGTTTTTTTAAATAAGTAATCGCTGATTTCGGTGGCACATCTCGTCCATCAAGAAAAGCGTGTATAAAAAGATTTGATATATTATGTTGTTGAGCTTCTTTAATGAGTGCAAATGTATGTTTTTCATAACTATGAACACCGCCATCAGAAATCAGACCCATCAAATGTAAGCGATTATCTGAACTAGATACTTTTTTTAGGACGCGAAGCAATACGGGATTATTAAAAAATGAGCCATTTTCAATTGCTTCATTAATACGAACTACATCTTGTTTTATGATACGACCACTGCCAATAGTTAAATGGCCTACTTCTGAATTACCAATTTGATTAGGCATAAGCCCTACCGCAGTTCCACTGGCTTTAAGAAGAGTATGAGGATAATGTTTAAGAAAATAGTCAATATTTGGCTTACGAGCTTGCGCAATAGCATTATATTTTTTTTCTTCTGAATAACCAAATCCATCCAAAATAACAAGTACGATTGGGCTAGATATTTTATCTGGCATTGTTTACCCTTTATAAAAAGTTGTTATACTGTGTCATCATGGCAAAAACTACTCTTTAAATACAATGTAAAATAAGGATTAATAATAATGAAAAAAATATATCTTTTTTTAGCTTTTGGATTAATAAATAATCTGTATACGGATATGCAAGCATCATTAAAAGATAATTATTCATTAGTAATTAAATTACAGGATGAACATCAGCAAGAAGTAGTCATAATTATTCCTGGTGATGAGATTTCTAAAAATTCGATTCATATTCCACAAGATCGTTATACATATCTATCCTCTTTTTGGCATGAAGTTAATGAATTATGGGAAGACTTATCACGGCCAGAAGATATTGGTTGTTATGCAATTTTAGGACATCAAGTTAAAGGAAATAATATAGAATATGTTTCACCTTTTGATCCCCATAATTCTATATCTATCACGTTCGATTCACCTATGCAATTTATAGAAGGAACGTGTGTATTAAATGAGCTTTTACAAGAATGTAGTGTTGAAAAATATCGTATAAAAAAAGCAATTCAAAAAAGAAATATTCCTTCTTATGAATTTGATGATTACTTTGATCAAGAAGATGAAATAGAAATGAATGAATTTTTTGCCGCTAAATCAGAACCATCGAATGCAGTTATTTATGCGAGGCAAATTGGTGTAATACTCTTTTTAAAATATCTTATAATTAAAGACTATGTTTCCAACCAATGGTCATCAGTTAAAAAATATATAACAAAACGATTTAAAAGAGCATAAAGATCTATGCAAAAAGCGCATGAATTTGCTTTTTATGAGCCGGCTCTTTTGAAGCAATTAAGTATTTACAAAGAAAATCAACAAGCAATTATTGATGATAAATTGTTATTTCATCGTATAACGCGAATTCTTCGTTTGACGATCCAGGATACTTTTTTGTTATTTGATCGTCAACAACATATGCAATTTGAGCTGATTATTGCTGAACCAAAAAAGAAACAGATACAAGCTATTGTAGTAAAAAAACAACGAAATAAAATTCTTGAGCCAGCAATTACCTTTTTTTTGCCCATATTAAAAAAAGATGCACTCGAACATACGATATATAGCATGGTAGAGTGTGGCGCAACAACAGTTCAATTATTGTATACACAAAAAGTACAACGAAAATTAAATCAAAAAGAATTTGATCGATTACAAAATATTATGATTGCCGCAGCAGAGCAATCTAAGAATTTTGCTTTTCCAATTTTACATGAACCCAAGTTATTGCAAGAAGCAATTCCAACTTTTGATTCATTTAATGTAGTATATTTTTTTGATATGAATGGTAAAGATATCTTGCATTGTCTTGAAAGTATTAAATTTTCATCAAATAAAAACTTCTCAATTGGTTTGATGATTGGCCCAGAAGGCGATTTAACTGATAATGAAAAAGAACAGTTGCAAGAAAAAAGGGTAGTGTTTTGTACATTAACCCCTACTATTTTGCGTGCACAACAAGCAGCTGCATTATCACTTGGTATTTTTAGATCATTTTTAAATAAAAATTAATACCCGTAAGTAGTCCAAAATAAATTATTAAATATATTTTCCGGATCATATTTCTGAGTTAATTCTTTGTATAATGCAATATTTGGATATGCCCGATTAAATTGTTCTTTCGATGCTAAAAATTCATAGGGTAAATAATACTTACCGCCTAAGTTTAGTGAAGCATCAATAAGCTCACGAGTCCATATTTCTTGATAACGGGTTCCATTAATAGTATTCCATTTATTGATATATAAAACGAATGCAAATGAATCGGTTGGTGCATAGGTAAGTAATGACTCAGTTTGTGCTGGAATATGCCGAATGGATGCGTTAATGATATTAATATTATATTCTTTTGTTAATTTTTGTAAAACTTCAATAAACTGATCAAAACATTCGATTGGAATAAAATATTCTTGCAAAATAGATACGGTAGGGAAATGAATAGGTTGTCTGAGTGTATTTACTGAATAGCTCATTTCGTAATTACGCATTACTACGTCAGCAGAAGATAATTGCCAGCGTTCAAAATAAGGCCGAATTGCTTTGCTATGAGAAATTCTACGGAGTATTTGCTCAAAAAATATCATTTTTGGATAAAAAGGCTGATTGGTTTGTAGGTGTTTATTAATGGTCAAAGGTTTGTTTGTTTCGTGCCAAGTAATACATAATACATGGGAAAAATCATTTGGATATAAATTTGCATTATGTAAAAGTGCGGTTGGATCAGATTTAATTGAATCAAAAAAATAAGTTGGATAATCTTTTGCTTTTAACCATTGTATATGACGTTCAACCTTTTCATTTTTGGTTAATTGTAATGTTGCTTCAATAATAATGCCTAATTTTCCATAACTCCCAATAATTGCTCTAAATAATTCATAATTTTCATTGCGATTTGCGGTAATAATATTGCCATCTGCTAGCATTATTTTGAGTGATTGTACCGTATCTATTAATTGTCCATGACTTAATTCTCTACCATGTGCATTGACTGCCAAAGAACCACCTACTGAAAAATCATTGTAGGATTGCATTACAAGAATTGATAAGTCATAAGAATCAATAAACTGTTGAATTTCACGCCACGTAATACCGGCTTGCACTGTTATAGATTGTTTTTCAACATCAAGTGCCATGACCTGATTGAGGTATTTCATATTAATGACACTTCCGCGATCAGAAACGGTTTGACCTCCTTGACTAAAGCGAGATCCAGCAATAGCAATCGGTGTTTTTGCGGTTAAAACAAACTTTTGCAATTCATTAACTGATTTTGGTTTACAAATTTCATGCACATAATACGTTGTTTTTTGTGCGCGATCTTTAATTTCTTCTATACTAAGTAACGGGTTTATAATGCTAAAAAATAAAATCAAAATTTTTTTCATATTTATTTCCATATTCTTTATTAATAAATAATGTGGTTATTTGGGCTTATTTTAGCATTTTTTAATACTAAAGCAAAATCCATAAGCAATACGGGTAAAAGAATAATTTTATAAATTTTCTATTTGGGATTTGTTGTGGAGAAATAAATTAATTATTTTTAATGAATGAAAGATATAATTCTTTTAATTGTTTTTCTGCAGGTGAAGTGGGAATGCGCGTATAATGAATGCCTTGAAATGTTATAGCACTAGAAATAAGCATTTTTTGCATAGAAAGAAGATGCAATATTTCATCATCAATATAAATTATTTTAGTTGGTTTTATAGAAGATTGATTAAGTAATTCAAGCAATAAATTGGATTTATTATTTTGCATACCACAAAATAAAATACCGTCTTTAAAATAACAATTATTTGTTTTTAAAATAATATTCTCATGAGCGAGTTGAGATTGTGCGAAGTTAATATCAACGGAATGTAATTGTTCTAAAGTATATGACGCTAATGAAGGAAATCGAGAAGTAATTGCTATGGTAGGATTACCTTGTTTTTGAATTTCATGGACAACCAAAGGAGTTTCTTGTTCAACCGGTTTTACTGAAATTGATTGTGTTTCTAGGAGTTCAACAAAAATTTTTTCTGGTGCACTTGTAAGAGTATGAAGATCAATATTACCTTCATTGATAAGTTTTTGGGCGATAACTGATTCAAAACTTTCAATTTCTTTTGGTACTATTAGTGTTTTATCAATATCAAAAAGAATAAAATCTTTTTGAGAAGTAATATAATTTAATACATCTTTAATAGATTTTGTTGAAATAATGTCTTTCATTACTTATTTTTTTCCTTTTAAAATGGCCATGTTAAAGCAGACATACCTATTACAAATAATACTGAAAGAGAACAGCATGCTGTTTTGCCTAATAACTTGCGTTTTATAATATATAATTTTTTTTGTTTTTGAATTTCTTTATTGAAATATTCACTATTAACATCTATGGATAATGGAATGTTTATTTTTAATTCGTTTTCAAAAGCTAGTGCTCGGTGTAATTCATAGTCAATTTCTAAAGTTTTTGAGTTACCACAAGAACTTTCCATTTCAAGGTCTTCAAAAAAGTTATAGCTTGTGCAAGCAGGAGGAATTTTTAGAACAATAGTTGAAGGTTGTTTTAAGGCAGGATCAATGGTCATTATTTCAGCAGGAACATTCATGGCAGATGATAAAAAAGTAAAATTAATTAATAACAATAAAAAATAAAAAAACATCAATCCAAATTTCCTTAGGCATCAAATGCTGATAGATTTTTTATAGCGTAATTGTTTTAAATAAAGTGGCAAGAGTTGATAAGATATTTTTTTTTCTTGCCACTTATAAAAAGCTTGTTGTGCAAGTTGCTTTAATGAAACATAAAAAGGTAATGGTTCAGGAAAAAATGCACGTTCTTCAAATACTTTATAAATATGATCTTTAAAAAGCGCGGCACCATTTCCAATAAAGCGAATTTTATTTGTCTCTAATTGGGCGCTTAATCTAGAAATAAAAACTTCAATGTTCTCATAGCCTGTTTCAATTGGTTTGTGAGGTTGCTGAATACCAAAATAAATATCATTATTAAAAGCATTAAGTAAAGCAACGGTATATGGCCAATCATTACTTGTATATTCTTCGAACAATCCAAGCAAGCCATCAACGCCAACAAGTGGTAATTGAGAAGCAAAACTTAAACCATTTGCTGTTGCAATAACTACACGTAAAGAGGTAAATGGTGCAGGGCCTTGATTAGTAGCTATAAATGAAAGATCATCTAAAGATCGATTGTTTTTTTTTAATAATTCTTCTATGCATAAAATTATTAGGCTACTCGCCTTTTTTTTATCTTCTGTAATGTTATCTATAATTTCAGTATCGTGCACTAAACCTATTTCAAGATGATCATAGGTGGTTTGCATAGCCAAAAAATCAATCATTGCAATTATTTCCTATTTTTACACTTTTGTTGTTGATAAAAAATACTAAATGCATCATTTTCTATAGTTTTTTCCTTCTTTGGGATCACCTTTCCACAGTTTAAGCATTTCCATGCCTCAAAATTTAAAAAATGATCAAAAAATGACTGTAGGACCATAAGTCCTTGGCACTTTTTGCACTTCATAGCCTCTCCTTTTTTTTGGTAGGTTGTCCAAGACAAACACACCTTTCAATCCTAGCATACCAAAATTGAAGGGCAAAAGGATCTTTTTTTCTTTACAAGAGCATAACAAGCCTTATTCCTCAAGCTTCTTATTTTCCTACGCCAGAAAAATATTTATTTTTTAAAATTGAAAATGAATGAAGAGTATTTTTTAAAGTTTTTTTCTTCATTAACTAACCGTTCTCTTATGAGAATCAAGAAACTTTAAAAAACGGCTAACCAAATAAGGTTGATTTTAAAAGAATTTCGCACAATACAACTGACTATAATTGTTAAGTACCACTTAATTTTTTTTGATATAAGTAATCAAGATAAGATTGCAAAATAAAAGCAGCAGCAATTGAATGACTTTGTAGTTTTTCTTCTTTTGTTTTTGCTTTTTTGAGCATTTGTGCTTTTTGACTTGTTAATCGTTCATCCCATAAATGAAAAGTAACCGTTGGAAATGCTTTTTCCAATTCTTCTTTTTTATTAACTACTTTTTTAGTTTGTAAGCTTTCAGTACCACGCAAAGTAATAGGATAACCAATGACAACTTCCATCACATTTTCTTGTTGCATTGCCTTTACAATAAAATCTTCTAATTGCCCAGTTGGTACTGTGGCAAAAGGTTTTGCAGTGAATCCGACTGGATCAGATAAAGCGGCACCAGTCCATTCATCACCAAGGTCTAAACATAAAATTCTTGCGACATCCGGATTTGGTCTTTTATAAGCATTCATAAAAATCCATTAAATAAATTGATTAAGATTATTATAATTTTAGCATAAATATAGTAATGTATATAAGATATTTCCAATAGTTTTCAACAAAAAGGTTCAGAATGATACTCAATGATATTTTCATGACTATTAATCATGCAATTTGGGGATGGCCACTTCTTATTTTTGTAGTAGGAGTATCAATTGTGGCTACGGTATCCTTAAATTTTGTTCAAATTACCCAATTTGTTAAAGCATGGAAATTAATGCTTTTTCCAAGTGAAGGTGCTGCAATTGGTGATATGACACCTTTTGAAGCTTTAGTAAATGCTCTTAGTACTAGTATTGGTAATGGTAGTATTGCCGGTATCGCAACTGCTATCTATCAAGGCGGCCCTGGTGCGGCATTCTGGATTTTTGTTTTTGGTATTCTTAGTATGTCAATTCGTTATGCAGAAGTATTTTTATCAACTTTTTTTAAGCCATTAACTGAAGCAGGTAATACCATTGGTGGTCCGATGATTTATTTGCAACGAGTACCTGGTGGTAAAGTACTTTCATATTTTTTTGCATTTTTCTTATTGTTTTTAGGGTTATCAAGTGGGAATGCAATGCAAGCGAATTCTATTCGTATTGGCTTTGGACGTATTTTAAATACGGAGCCTCTTGTTGTTGCAATTTTTTTATTGCTTTTTATAGCTTATGTTATGGCCGGCGGTGCAAAACGAATAGTACAAGTTTCTGAAAAAATTGTACCAATTAAAGTTGGATTATTTTTTATTTCTGCCTTGATTGTTTTAATTTATCATGCACCATCATTATTGCATGCCATTAAACTTATTTTTATTGGTGCTTTTTATCCAAAAGCATTAGCAGGTGGAGTGAGCGGATTTTTGGTACAACATGCATTGCGTTATGGGATTGTGCGTTCAGTAAATGCCACTGAGGCGGGTCTTGGCACAGCAGCTGTTTTATTTGGTGGAACTGGTGCAACTGATCCTAAAAATAATGGCATTATGTCTATGGTAAGTGTTTTTATTAGTGCGAATCTAGTTTGTTTTATGGTTGCATTAATGATAATTGTAAGTGGAGTATGGGATAATGGACAAACGAGTCTTGATTTAACTATTTCAGCTTATGAGACGGTTTTCGGTGCTTTTGGTGGCTGGGTTGTTACGTTATTATCAGTAAGTTTTGGTATGGGTGTTCTTGTTACTTATGGTTATATTGCACGCTCCTGCTGGTTATTTTTAACAAATGGTAAATTTGAAATTGTTTTTAAAATTTTATTTTGTACTGTTACTTTTTTAGGTGCTTTAGCGCAAGTGGAAGCGGTATGGAATGCTGCAGATTTAGCAAATGCCGGTTTATTAATAGTTAACTTATTTGGTATTGCTTGGCTTTTGCCAACGGTACGCAGAGAACTTTTAAAAACAGCTTAAAAGTGAGTTATTATGTTGCCTGCAATATATCCGGTTGCTTGTCATACTGATAATATTGGATTTGAATCTACATTTGTTGCTATAAAAGGAATGCGCTCTGATGGTATTTCTTTTATTCCTTTAGCGTTAAAAAAAGGTGCAAAAAAAATTGTAGTTGAACAAACAGCATATTTATCTACTGAAATTTTACAATTAGTTTGTGAGCATAGTGCATTGCTCATTAAGGTATCTAATACACGGCAGGCACTTGCTGAGCTGAGTGCGCAGGCATTATTTTATCCTGCTAAAAAATTAAGAATTATTGGCATTACTGGCACAAAAGGTAAAACAACTACCAGTTTTTTACTCGAACATGTATTTCGTACTGCTGGATATAGAACTGCATTAATAAGTAGCATTTATAATAAAATTAATGACACGATTTTGCATACGAATTTGACGACACCTCATCCTGATTTTTTACATGTTTTTTTTGATCAATGTGTCAAAGAAAACATAGAGATTGTGGTAATGGAAGTTGCTGCACAAGCAATAAGTTTAGATCGAGTTTATGACATTATATTTGATGGTATATTATTTACTAATTTTTCATTAGAACATTTAGAATTTTACCAATCATTAGAAGAATATTTCAGTGCAAAATGTAAACTTTTTTTACAAGCTAAAAAAAATGCACCAATTTTGATAAATGGGGATGATGAATGGTGTAAAAAAGTAATGCTTTTAAATGAGAGTGTGCAATCTTTTGGTTTTGAAAATACTGAGGTTAATACAAAAGCACAATGGTATTTTGAGCAAAATGAAGGTATAATAGTAAAAATTAATGATAGTGTTTTTAAATGTCCAACATTGCTTGGAAAATTTAATGCTTATAATATATTTGGTGTTATTGCATTTGCTCAAGCATTAAATCTATCAGATGATGTTATTAAACAAGGATTAACAACATTTAGCGGTGTGCCAGGACGTTTAGAACAATATATATTATCAAATGGCGCACAATGTTTTATTGATAAAGCGCATAATCCCTCATCATACCAAGCAGTGCTTTGCGAACTTCGTTCAATGACTCAACATTTAATTGTAGTTTTTGGTGCTGGCGGTGAGCGTGATAAAAGCAAAAGACCTTTAATGGGCAAAATTGCCAGTGAATATGCAGATTTAGTTATATTAACTTCTGATGACCCGCGTACAGAAAATCCACAAGATATTATCAATGATATTTTATTCGGTATTGCTGACAATTATAAAAATAATATTATATGCCAAATAGATCGGGAACAAGCTATCAGAATGGCATATCAACATTCTAAAGCACATTCAATTATTGTATTGCTTGGTAAAGGCACTGATGAATATCAATTGATTAACGGGAAAAAATTATTTTTTAGTGAACGAGAAATAGTACATAGTCTTTAAAAAATCTAATTAAAAAAAACCAAAAAAGTACTTATATTTAAGCATAAATAAAAAACTTTATTTTCAATTTTATTCAAATCAAGTATACTTTTGCTTCATTTTAAGCATTGTAATTTTTAATTGTATTTTAAGATTGGGTACTTATGGTAAACAAAAGAATAGTGTATTTTTTATTATCTTTCCTAAATGTTGTTTTGTTGAATGCAATGGAATCTAATGAAAATAGTTATCTTTTGAAGCTTCCTCCTGATATTGGTAATCATATTTTTTCATACTTGAATGAAAGTGAAGAATCTTTTAAAAAATATTTAACAACAGAAAGTGAACGTTCACGTAAAAAACTTTCAATAGAGAAAGGGTATAATTTTGGATTACTAGTACATGATGAAATTAAAAATAAAACATATAAAATTTTATCATTAGAAAAAGAAATTCTTTGCGATTCTCAAAAAAAACCAATTATTGAAGGTGTTATGCACTATGGTATATCACGAGATTTTACGAAAATTATTGCAATTAAAAGTATTATTAAGAGTTATCGCTATGCACCAAATGAATATGATCAATTGGGCTTCTATATAATTGATTTAAAAAAAGAGCAAAAAAAATTTTATTTATTTAATAATTTATTGAAAAGAAAAGTTACAATAAAATCAAGCGAGCTTGAAGATTATCTTAAAAATAATTACGAGCAAGCGTTTATCTATTCAAAAAATGACGATTTAGTATGTGATGTAACTAAGTTTTTTCATGCAGTAACTATTGATAATGAAGGTGAAATAGTAGCATTTCTTGATAACGATACTATTTTTTTTATTAATTTAAAAACAAATAATATTTACTCAGAAAAAATACTGAAAACAAATAATACAAATCCACTTCGACTCTATTTAGTGGCACGATCTGTAAAAAGTGATTTCGATTCTATGCATTTTAATGGACAAGGAACACAGTTGGCGTTTATTTTTAATGATAAAAAAGTTAAATTAATTAGAATAAGAAAAGAAGCGAAAACCTTAGAAGAGTATTTTTATAAAAGAGGTATCTGCAAAAATTTAATTGGGTAAGCAAGCAAGAAAAAATTATAATGAAGGGTAGAGATGAGTAAATTACTTGCAATCTTTTTCATTTTTCTATTTAATCAACCTGCATTTTCAATGGAAATTGATCCATTGAGTGAGATTAATTATTTAACACATTTGCCAATCGACATACAAAATCATATCGCTTCATATTTGGGTTTTTTTGAATTAGATGAAGATTTTATACAATTTATGAAAGGAAAAAATCCTGAATTGAAAGAGTTATCAGGAGAAAAACATACGGTTTCATTAACAAAAGATGGAACATTAGAAATTCAAGAAAAAGAAAAAGCTGAAAATTCATGGGCCAATTGGCTATCATCATTCAAAAAAACAGGCATAACTATTAAGTGTTCAAATGATATTTTGCCCAAATCAAGTGCACATTCAATATCAACGAGGGCTCGAGATGACACAAAAGAATTTTTTTACTTTGCCGTTTCGCGCAATTTCCATTCATTAATTGGTATTCAGAGTTTTTTATCGTGTTATATGATACAAGATCAAGAAGGGTTATATCTTATTGATATACAATCGGGTAAATATAAGTGTATGACATGGCCGCAAAAAATGTATCCATTAATCATTACTGCGCAAACAAAAGATGTCATAATTGAAGGTATCAATAAAGGTTATTCGCATGGATCTAAAGATAAATTAAATAATTTTTTTCGTTTATGTGCCATAACTGACAATGCAAATAAAATAGCACTTGCCAATAATCACCAAGTGTATGTTTTGGATCAAATTGGTGCTTTTAAAATAATCAAAGAATTACCAGTAAAAGCGGTGGATAATAATTACCGTATAGATGATTGGTATACCCATAAGAAACAATTTGCGGCTATAGATTTCAATAAGCAAGGTTCTAAACTTGGTATAAGATACCAGAACGATGAAATCGAATTGATTGATCTAGAAAAATGGGCTAATAAACTTGCGTATTTATTTTATAAAAAAGGTGTATGCAAGAATTTGCAAAGTACTACAAGGGTTAAGTGGTAAATAAACAACTAAGGAAATACATAAAAAATATTTTTGTAGTTTGGTATTTTTCATTTGTTTAATTAATTCTTTATTTCAATTGTTTTTCCCTTTACAAAACACATAATTCACTCTAGGATATTGAAAAAAGTTTTATTTATTGCACAAGGAGTTTTTCATGATGTTGGAATACTACATCTTTATTTTAGTTACCACCTTTTTAGGTCTCACGGTACTAAGTTTTTTATTCAAAAAAATTACCGATATTGTTGTTGATAATGAAAAAGCAGAACATATAGCTTCTGCAATTCGTGAAGGTGCGATGACTTTTTTAAAAGAAGAATATAAAATTATCGCAATAGTGGTAATTGGTATTGCCGTCTTGATCGGTTTATATATGTCTTGGCTGGCAGCAAGTATTTTTATTACTGGTTCAATATTTTCATTAGTGACCGGCTTTATTGGTATGCGTGCTGCAACAAGTGCGAATGTGCGCACTACTATGGCGGCAAAATTACGCGGAGAGCACGATGCATTTTTAGTAGCATTTTTTGGTGGTGGTGTAATGGGCTTTGCCGTTGCAAGTTTTGGATTACTCGGATTAGGAACATTGTTTTATTTTTATGCTGATCATAAAGATTTTATTCAATTATTAACTGCTTTTGGTTTAGGGGCCAGTTTAGTAGCATTTTTTGCTCGTGTTGGTGGTGGTATTTATACTAAATCTGCTGACGTTGGTGCTGATTTAGTTGGCAAAGTAGAAGCCGGCATTCCAGAAGATGATCCGCGTAATCCCGCAGTTATTGCCGATAATGTTGGTGACTGTGTTGGTGATACGGCAGGTATGGGGGCCGATATTTATGAATCATATATAGGTGCCATGATTTCTACTATTATTCTTGCTTCCTCATCTACAATGTATAATAGTTTTTCATATCAAATATTACCACTCATGCTAGCAGCAATTGGTCTTTGCAGTTCAATAATAGGTTTAGTAGCTAATAATTTTATTAAGGCAGGTCCTGCAGCAATGTTACGCAATGCAACTTATATTGCGATAGGCGTATTTTTAACGGTTGTTGCATTGTACTTATTTATAATGGGCCTATATTTCCATCTATTTGTTTCCGTTGTTTTAGGATGTATTTCCGGTATGATTATTGGTTTAATTACTGAATATTATACGGGCGGCAAACCAGTAGAAAATATTGCTGAAAGCTCACGCTCTGGCGCAGCAACTAATCTTATTTATGGATTATCAGTTGGTATGGAATCCACCGCATTACCAGTTTTGGTTTTAGTTGCGGTTATCTTAATTGCTTATGCAATTGGTGGCGGTTTATTTGGTGTTGCAATTGCGGCAGTTTCTATGCTTTCTACTGTTGGTATCACCATGACCGTTGATGCATATGGTCCTATTGCAGATAACGCCGGTGGCATAGCTGAAATGGCTGGCTTTGGCCCAGAAGTTCGTGCAATTACTGATAAACTTGATGCATTAGGAAATACCACGGCAGCAATGGGTAAAGGTTTTGCTATTGGTTCTGCATTACTGACCGCACTTGCATTATTTAATGCTTATGCAGAGCAAGCTGGTATTTCAGTGCTTAATATTCTTGATCCTTTTGTGCTCTCTGGTATGTTTATTGGTGGTACTATACCATTTATTATTTCCGCATTAACTATGCGTTCAGTCGGGCAAGCAGCATTACAAATGGTGATGGAAGTGCGTCGTCAATTTAAAGAAATTCCAGGGCTTATGGAAGGACAAGCCGAACCAGATTATAAACGGTGCATTGCGATTAGTACTAAAGCTTCATTAAGAGAAATGATTTTACCTGGTATTTTGACTATTTCATTACCAGTAGTGACGTATCATTTTCTTGGTAAGACCGCAGTTGGTGGGTTGCTTGTTGGTGCAACATTGGTAGGTGTATTACTCGCGCTCATGATGGCTAATGGCGGCGGCGCTTGGGATAATGCAAAAAAATATATTGAAGCAGGGCATTTCGGCGGTAAAGGATCAGATGCACATAAAGCAGCCGTTATCGGTGACACAGTTGGTGATCCATTTAAAGATACCTCAGGACCCGCATTAAATATTCTTATTAAACTTATGTCTATCGTTTCATTGTTACTAGTAGCAAAATAAAATAATAAGAAAAAAAATATTAGGAGGACAGATTTCGCAGTCCTCCTTTTTTATTGCTTAATTTTACGGATTTGTTAAGCTTTTTTTATAATTGTATTGTTTGGGGGTATTCTATTATGCAAATTAATCGTTCAATTTTATTTCTATTTGTTATATCTTTATTTGTTAATGCATTTACTAATTCTATAAAGTTTCCTGCGGGGTTCCATAAAGGAACTGGTATTTCAGTCTATCAAAATGGTGGCCATTTAATTGGTGAAAGTAATTGGAGTAATTTTGAAAATGCATTTGTGTATGCGAATGCAAAACAACTTTGTGGTCCTGCAATTAAAAATGATGAAAAAGTTGGTAGAGCAGCAGGTTTTTGGGATCTTGCTTTTGATGATATCAAATTAATAAAAGAACTTGGTTGTAATGCTTTTCGTTTTTCAATTGAATGGCCAGAGGTTGAGCCAATTCAGGGCGTTTTTAATGATGAAGTATTAGATTTTTATGAGCGGTATGTTGATGAGCTTATCAAAAACAATATTACGCCTATGATTACCTTGTATCATTTTGTGCATCCATTGTGGTTTGAAAAAATGGGTGGGTTTGAAAGTGAAGAAAATATTGCATTATTTGTGAGATACTGCCAAAAAGTTTTTGAGAGATTAGGGAAAAAAGTTAAGTTTTGGGGTACTATTAATGAGCCAACCGTTGTAGCAGCATGTGGCTATGTGCTTGGTATTCATCCACCAGGCAAATGTTTAAGATTTACTAAGTCAGCGCAGGTGTTATGCAATTTATTAAATGCGCATGTAGAAACCTATTGTGCATTAAAAAAGATGCCCAATGGTAATCAAGCACAAATTGGTATTATTCATCAAGTATTGCAAGCAGAGACATTTAATCCTGTTTTTGCAACAAATTGGTTAATTGGTCTAATGCGTAAATATACGGGATTCCCGTTGGCGCAATTTTTAAATAAAGTGTTTGCGCACAATGTTACTAAGAAATTTTTAAAAACTGGTGAGTTTGAATATCGTATTCCTGGATTAACTACTGTTAAATTATATAACCCAGATGCGCCGAATTCATATGATTTTATTGGTATGAATTTTTATTCAAAGGTTGTTTTTGGACCAGGGCCTACTTGTTATCCTCATCAGCAAATGACCGATATGGATTATCCGATGAGCCCGGAAACATTATATCAAGCTATTGTAGATTTATCCGATTTAGGCAAGCCAATTTATATTACTGAAAATGGTGTTGCTGATGCAAAAGATTGTTTGCGAGAAAATTTCATCAGAGAATATCTTTCAAGTGTGCAAAAAGCTATTGCCGATGGTTATGATGTCCGTGGTTATTATTATTGGACGCTTATGGATAACTTTGAATGGAATGATGGCTTTTCTATGAAGTTTGGTTTGTATGATGTCGATTTTATTACGCAAAAACGAACGCTGAGAAAAGGCGCTGAAATTTATAGAGATATGGTATAGTTGGTGCCTAATAAATCAGTATTATTTAAAAATTAAATAAATCAGCTTTTTTTTCTTATTTTTCACCCAGGGCTAAATTGACAATTTGGCATTTTGTGCTATAATTCATTTAATTAGAAGTAAGATTTTTTTCCGAATTTATCGGTTTAATATTATGATCAAATGGGGTTTCAAAAATGAAAAAAAATAAGTTATTCACAGTTTTATTGAGTATTTTTGTACTCAGTTCGATTAATATAAATCAAACAATGCAAGCATTTTCTTTTGGATCATTATTTACAAAAGCAACGAGTTCTTTTTCAGAAAAAATAAAAAACATTTCTGGCGTACAACTCATAGGTGCTGCAGCAGTTACCGGTATTTTTTGTTTAGCAGGTTATAAATTATATAGATATTGGGGAAAGCCAGTTCAAAAACAAGATGTGATCAGAATACCTCAAGATGACGAAAAAGATCGCAGCAGTGGAGAAGAAAATAAACTTGATCAAAATAATGGTCAAAAATCAGAAAGAGAAGATTCTCCAAGCACTCTTAGTGATACGGTTTTAGAAAAAGATCTTAATAACAATTCTGTAGAGAATAGTTTATCAACTGAGGAAAAAAGCGATCACGAAAAAAAAGAAGGAAAAAAAGAAGTTGATTCCCCTGAGCAACCGTCAAAAAATCTAGAATGGTTAAATAAGTTAGCAACAGGAAAAAAGCAAAAAAAAAATCGTACAAAACAAAGAATACGATGGCGTGATGAAAAAGAAAAGGTAGAAGCATATTTTAAAGCATTAATCCAAGTTGTTGATAAAGAAGTTAATGAAATTGAACAAAGATTAATGAGAAAAAAAGTTAAGCCTGGAAAATCAGGGTTAGATGGACTTGAAAAAACGTTAAATGCATTATTTAATCAAATAAAAAATCTTTATTCAAATATCTCAGAAGAGACAGCAAAATATAAAGAAATAATAAGTCAAAAAATAAAAAAATTAAATGAAGTGAAGAATTCTGTAAGCAAAGTTACTGAAAGAATTGCAATAGATGATGTTTCTTTATTTGAACATGTAGATAATCAATTATCTTATTTGGAAAAAGTTGAAATTCAAAAAGACAAAGTTTACCAACAACTTTTTGGAGAAGGTGTAAAATGGAATCAAAAAACATTAAAAGATATAAATGAAAAATGTGATGAGTGTACTGATGAGCAACAATTGCTTGGTAAGCAATATCGTCAAATAAGATATTTTATTGGTGATGAATGGAGTAAAGAGATTTATGATGCGTGGTTACAAGATAAACAAAAGGGTATAAAAGAAAATGGCTGTCTTGGCATGATCCGTATTTCTCTTGAAGAAGCAGAAAAATATGGATTAAATTTTATGGATCTTTCTACGCAACTT
This sequence comes from Candidatus Babeliales bacterium, assembly GCA_040879965.1. Lineage (NCBI taxonomy): Bacteria > Candidatus Babeliae > Candidatus Babeliales > Candidatus Babeliales bacterium. The sequence continues at coordinate 19,776 of JBBDJI010000007.1, forward strand.
ATAACTATAAACAATGCATTAAGTGATTTGAATAAGCTTATGCAATAATTTATAAAAGGGACGCATATCAAAAATGCGTCCCTTTTTATTATTTTTTATCGTCTATATCTTTTAGCTCTTCTTCTCATCGAATTTTTTTCCATCATCGGTTGTTCTGCTGCCATTGATTTTGTAGCTGGTCTTGCTGGGCCGCCGACTGTTTCAGTATATTCTTCTAAAATCATAGTACTGCTTTTTTTACCAGTCGCTTTACTAATTTTATTTTGCATCAACATTTTTGAATTTGAACCCGAAATCCGATCAACTTCATTACCCATGCCATCTAAGAAAATAAAGGTTGGATAGCCCTTAATGCCATATTGTGAACATACGCCAGCAATTTTTTCTGCATCAATAGCAATAAAAATTGCTTCAGAGTTTTCTTGAGCTAATTGTTTAAATATTGGTTTCATTGTTTTGCAGGGCCCGCACCAAGTGGTATAAATATCTAAAACTATTGGTTTTTTTTTGGCGCGTAATTCATCAAAATGTTGTGAGCTTTGCAATTCAATAACTTCTCCTGCCGGTGCTGGTTTTTCCATTGGTGTGAGCTTTGGTTTTTCTACAGGAGTTGGCATAGGCTTTGGTTTTTCTACCGGTTTTACTTTTGTTGGCATTTTCTTTTCAATTTTTCTTAGCAGTTCAGCAGGTTCTTTCATAGGAGTTGGTACCGGCTTCATTTTTTGTGCGAGTCTTTCATTTTCAATTTTTCTTAATGGCTCAGCCGGTTCCATTTTTTTAATTGGCTCCGGTTTTGGCATTTTTGGTTTTTGTTGAATCATTTTAATGTTTATATGTAATTTATCTTCATTTATTCCTTTGAGACGCTCAACTTCCATGCCATTTGCATCAAAAAAAATAAAAGTTGGATAAGCATTTACACCATATTGATTTATTAATTCTCGATTATTTGCTTCATTTACTTGTAGGAATCCAATGTTACTATATTGATTGGAAATTTGTTCTATTTTAGGTTTTGCTCGTTTGCATACGCTACACCAATCAGCATAAAAATAAACGACCATTGGTTTATTTTGTGCCATCATTTGATTAAAATGGCTTGTATTATTAATCTCGGTCATTCGTGAATATATAGTATTACACAATACCAGATTGAGCATGAGAAAACTCATACTCAATAAAGAATAATTTCTACGTTGTTTCATGGGCATCTCCTTTGAGAAATGGGGGGTTTAATTATTGATGAAATCTTACATATCGCTCTTTAAGAATGTCAAGAAGAATGTTTCTGATTTTCTTTCAATTTGAAAAGTTGAGCAAGCTTATTTTATTAAAAATTTTAGAATATGTTTTCTCGAAAAAAATAGATAATTTCCTTGCTTCTAAGGACTTAAGGTGATAATGTATGTTTAGCACATAAGAACATTGATTTGTCAGTTTGAAAATAAAAAAAATTATTATGAAAACTAAAAAGCTGCAATTGCTGCATGAGGGGGCTTTTTCATTTAAATTAATTTTCAGTAGGTAAAATAAAGGGAGTAGTATGAATAAAAGGAGTATTTTAAGAAGGTGAATTTATTGTTCGTTCAAAGAGTTTTCTTGTCAGTAAAAAATTAATTAATGCAGTAAGAGGAAACAAATATGCAAATATTAGGACAAGCACGTATTTATATCAAAAAACGCGGTGGGGCGGTGGAATTATTTGATGAACAAAAAATTCACAATACAATAAAACGTGCTGCAATTGGATTTGAAAAATATATTTCTATCGATTTGATTCTTAAAGAAGTAATAAAAAATATTTATGATGGTGTAACTACACAAGAACTTGAAAAAGCAGTGATATTAGCAGCCGTTTCATTTATTGAATTTGATCCAGGTTATAATGATATTGCCATGCGATTGCTTTTACAAAAATCATATCGTGAAACATGTGGAAAAACTACGAATGATGCATTATTTATGCAAAATTATCGCAAGGCATTTATTGGTGGTATTCAATTTGGCATAGAACATGGTGTATTTAATTCTGCATTGTTAGAGTTTGATTTAGAAAAATTAGCAGAAGGTCTGCGCCTTGAACGAGATAATTTATTAAGCTATCTCGGTTTACAGACATTATATGATCGTTATTTTTTGAAAATAGAAAAACGTAAAATTGAAAATCCACAAACATTTTGGATGCGTATCGCAATGGGCCTTGCATTGCAAGAAGAAAATAAAGAAGAGCGAGCATTAGAATTTTATGAGGTATTATCTACGTTGCGCTATATTCCTTCCACACCGACTTTGTTCCATTCAGGCTATAAAGTATCTCAATTAAGTTCTTGTTACCTTTCTACCGTTAATGATGATCTTGGTCATATTTTCAAAGTAGTAGGTGATAATGCGCAATTAGCAAAATGGGCTGGAGGAATTGGTAATGATTGGACAAATATTCGAGGGACTGGTGCCTTTATCAAAAGTATTCATGCCACAAGTCAAGGAGTAATTCCTTATTTAAAAATTGTAAATGATGTAGTAGTTGCTATTACGCGCAGTGGTATTCGGCGTGGTGGTACTTGTGTATATCTAGAAGCTTGGCACATTGATTTTGAAGATTTTTGTGATTTGCGTAGAAATACTGGTGATGAACGACGTCGTGCACATGATATGAATACCGCGGCATGGATACCAGATTTATTTATGAAGCGCGTAAAACAAGATGGCGAATGGATGCTTTTTTCTCCTCATGAAGTTTCAGATTTGCATGATTTATATGGTGCAGCCTTTGAAAAAAGATATGAAGAATATGAGGCTATGGTTCGTGAAGGGAAAATGCAATATTATAAAGTATTATCAGCTAAAAAATTATGGCGGAAAATATTGAGTCGCTTATTTGAAACTGGTCATCCATGGATTACCTTTAAAGATCCATGCAATGTACGTTCTCCACAAGATCATGTTGGCGTGGTACATAGTTCAAATTTATGTACCGAAATTACGTTAAATACTTCAGCGGATGAAACTGCAGTCTGCAATTTAGGTTCAGTAAACTTAGCACAACATGTTGCGGATGATAAGTTGAATACTACATTACTTAGTGCGACAATTAATACCGCGATGCGTATGCTTGATAATGTAATTGATTTAAATTTTTATCCAACTAAAGAAGCTTCTAATGCAAATATAAGACACCGTCCTATTGGTCTTGGCATGATGGGCTTTCAAGATGCGTTATTTAAATTAGATATTCCTTTTAATTCACCAAAGGCGTTAGAATTTGCTGATTATATTGCTGAAACCTATTCATATCATGCAATTTTTGCTTCTTCAAGATTAGCAGAAGAACGTGGTGCATATCAAAGCTATAAAGGCTCTAAATGGGATCGTAATATATTCCCTATTGATACGCTCGATCTTTTAGAAAAAGAACGTGGCATGAAAATTAATATTTCACGAAATTCAAGCTTAGATTGGAAGCCAGTTCGTGAACATGTAAAAAAATGGGGTATGCGTAATTCTAATGTGATGGCGATTGCGCCTACAGCTACCATTGCTAATATTGCCGGCTGTTTTCCAAGTATTGAGCCTATGTATAGAAACTTATATGTAAAATCTAATATTGCGGGTGAATTTACCGTTATTAACCGTTATTTAATTCATGATTTAAAAAAATTAAATCTTTGGAATACATCAATGCTTGAGCAGCTTAAATACTATGATGGTGAACTAGAGAATATTAAAGAAATTCCGCAGAATTTGAAAGAAAAATATAAAGGAGCTTTTGAGATTGATCAAATATGGTTACTCAAAATGACGGCAACCCGCGGTAAATGGATTGATCAAAGTCAATCACATAATATATTTATGAAGGGTGTTTCGGGGAAATTATTAGATGATATTTTTATGTCTGCATGGGAACTTGGCAATAAAACTTGCTATTATTTGCGTACATTAGGAGCAACACAAATTGAGAAATCAACTTTAGATGCAGCAAAATATGGATTTACTCAAAAACGTGAATACAGCAATGCAAAAGAATCTGATATATTACCAAAAGAAGAAGAACCAATGATTTATATGCGTGATGCAGCATGTAATCTAATGGATAATGAATGCGAATCTTGTCAATAAATTAATGCAGGAGTTTTATTATGGCAAAAAAAAGAATTATTAATGATTCACAAACCGATCCAAATAAAATATTGCCAATGACCTATATGTGGGCGCGTGAGCATTATAAAAATGGTATTGCAAATAATTGGACGCCCGAAGAAATATCAATGCAACAAGATGTTGAACAATGGCGTTCTTCTGATGTGCTTACTGATAAAGAACGACGCTTAATTTTATGGAATCTTGGCTTTTTTTCTACTGCCGAATCATTAACCGCAAATAATTTAGTATTAGCTGTTTATCGTCATGTAACAAACCCAGAGTGCCGTCAATATTTATTGCGGCAAGCTTATGAAGAAGCGGTACATACAGATACCTTTATTTATTGCTGTGATTCATTAGGGCTTGATCCTGATGAGATTTTTAATATGTATAATACTGTTCCATCCATCGCTGCAAAAGATAATTTTGTTATTAATTTAACTAAATCAATTTTTGATCCAAATTTTACAACTGAAGGTTTAGAAAATACTCGTCGATTTGTACACGACTTAATTGGTTATTATGTAATTATGGAAGGTGTTTTTTTCTATGCAGGTTTTGCGATGATGCTTGCACTTAAACGGCAAAACAAAATGATTGGTATTGGTGAACAATTTGAATATATCATGCGTGATGAAAGCGTTCATTTGGCATTTGGTTGTGATCTTATTAATACGATTATAGCGGAAAATCCTGAGATTTGGACATCAGCATTTAAAAATGAAATTGTAACATTAATTCAGCAATCAGTTGAATTGGAAAAAAATTATGCACACGACGCATGTCCAGAAGGTTTGCTTGGTATCAATGCAAATCAATTTTCTGATTATGTTGAATATATAGCTGATAGAAGATTAGAGCGTATTAATTTGCCGAAAATATATTTAAAAGAAAATCCATTTCCATGGATGTCTCAAGCCGTAGATTTAAATAAAGAAAAAAATTATTTTGAAACCCGTGTTACTGAATATCAATCTGCAAGTATGTTAGAATGGGATTAAAATAAATTATTTAATTATCCATATAATTTTTGATTTTATAGCCCCTGATTGCATTAGGGGCTATATTTTTCTTGATTTATTTTTCAGATAGTGTAAAGATGCCTAATAATACTATTTATTTAAGGAGCTAAGTACATGAAGAATTCTATCTATTTTTTACTTTTTATTTTATTTACTTTTAAATTTGATCTTATTGCAAATCAATCTATTTTTCAAGATGGCCGAAAGATACGTCGTAAATCATTAACGCAATTGATGATACCTATTGTTCAATATTTTGCAAAACAACGAAAAATTGAACCATTAATGATTAGTGATCCTAAATGCAAATCAATTTTACCTTCATTTTCTACTAAAAATCATTCTAATGTATTGGATATCGCTTTAAGTGCTGAAAATGCATCTAATAAATTAAAAGAACAGGCAGAAAAACAATATAATCGTGAAATTAAAAAACAATTATATGATGCAGCGCAAGAACAAACATTTGTATCAGCATTTAACTTTTTAGAAGCAGCTTATCAAGTTGAGCAAAGAGAAGATAAATTAAACTGTATCAATCAAGCAGCAAAAATGATGAAATTATCTTCACAAGTAGATAGTTGGAAATTAAAAGAATTTGGTCGCAATCAGTTTGTAATTCAACCACAAACGCTTGAAATTTGGCCACAAATTAGACAAGCAAAACAGGAACTTAATTTAATAGATTAAAGTGAATTGTTAACCTTTAATTAAGGGAGAGTATTATGTTAGAGTGGGTTATCATTTTTTTTGTTTTAGCATTAGTAGCAGGTGTATTTGGATTTACTGGTATTGCAGCGGCTTTTGCTGGTATTGGAAAAATTTTATTTTTCTTATTTTTAGTACTCTTTGTTGTTTCATTGATTATGCATTTGTTTAGAGGAACGCCACCACATATTGATTAAAAAATATATCTATTTAAAAATTTAAAAAGCGAACTTTTGTCTTATTTGATAGGGAAAGTTTCGCTTTTTAATTTAAAAATCTAATTTTCTTTTCATTTTAATAATACCATGCCAGCCAAAAATAATTGAGGCGAGACCTAAAAAGAAAGCGCATAACCAGAAAGGTAAAGAACCTTCTTGGCCTAAAATTGTTGCCCGTGTTCCTTCCATAATATAGATCATAGGGTTTATTAAACTAAGGTAACCGAGAAAATAATTAAAATTATAAAGGACTTGCCAAGAATATTGAAAGCCACCCAAATACCATAATGGGTATACAAAACGCATCCATACACTGCCAATTTGTTCAATGCTAGAAATACGACTAGTTATCCAGATAGTAAATGTTGCATAAAAAATGTTTGTTAAACTAAAAATAATTAAAAACTTTACCAAGCTAAATTGGGAAAGATCAAATTGATGCCATAATAATAATTTGCTGATTGGAAGTACCAATATTCCTAGTACGGCATTATTAAATGCATAAAACAAAATGTTGCGTATAAAAACAAGCCATGTTGGTATGGGTAAGATTAAGTAAAACGAGGTAATATTATTGCCTTCAAAATCGGTAATTAAATTGGTAACACCGGTATACATTTCAAAGAGACCGGCACTTGCTGTTAAGCTGGCAATCATAAAGCTGCTATATGATTGTTCTAAACCAAAAGCAGGCATAAGATATGCTGTTACTAATACCACAGTGACAATCCAGATAAGTAAATCAATAATTTTATCTTGAATAGTGCGCTTAAAGATTTTTAAATCAGTAAGCAAAAGATAATAGAGGGTATTGCAATAAGAAAGTATTCCCATATTTTTAGTCCTTTTGCTCTTTTGTTAGCTGTAAGAATACTTCTTCTAGCTTGCCTTTTTCAAAAGTTTTAATCAGATTTTGTGGAGAATCAACGAGTTTAATTTCTCCTCTATGGAGCAAACAAATGCGATCTGCTAAAACTTCAGCTTCATCTAAATAGTGCGTAGTTAATAATACACATACTCCAGTATCTCGAATGTGCTTGATATAATACCAGAGTTGATGTCTAATATCAGGATCTAGTGCTACCGTTGGTTCATCAAGAATAACAAGCTTAGGTGAATGAATAAGCGTACGGGCAATCATATAGCGTTGTTTCCAACCGCCGGAAAGTTGTGTTGAGTAATAACTAAGATATTCATTGATACCTAATCGTTCGTTTAATTCCTCTAAACGTTTATTAACTGCTTGGTCGCTCATTCCGTAATACTTGCCAGCAAAATAAAGATTGTCTTTTATAGTCAATAATGGATTTAAATTTGGTTTTTGTGGATTATAGCCAATCTTGCTACGATAATTGGGCAAATCATTATAAATTGAAGAACCTTCAAATAAAATATCACCGTAAGTAGGTGGATGAAGTGTTGCGATAATAGAAGAAAGTGTTGTTTTCCCGGCACCATTTATGCCGAGTAAACTAATAATTTCTCCGGCAAATAAATCAAGTGAAACACCTTTTAGTGCTTGTATATTATTGTATCGTTTTTCAATATTTTGAATTGAAAGTAACTTATTTTTCATGTAGCCCTATTTTAAGAAGTGATAGTTTTACTCTCTTAATTTTAACCATTTTTCTTATCAATTTTTTTCTCAAAGCCATGATTATATATTGCTTCTATCTTTTTTTGACACCATTTTTTAAATTGTCTCAATTTTTCTATTTTTTTTTGATATTCAAATCGATTATCTTTGCATACGGTCGATTGTTCGATTGATTCTTTTAATATTGAAGCCCAGGATGATCTTTCTGCAAATAAAGATTTTGTTGAGAATAATATGAATATTATTAAGAAAATAAATTTATTTTTTATCGACACCATTTCTAATCGCTTTTTGAGAAGTTTCTAATTTTTGTTTTTCTTTGTATACTTGTTCATTAATTTTATCTTGAATAAAATTATCAAATGTGAGTGTTGGATATTCTTTTGATAGTATCGCAAATTCTTGGATTAATTTTACATAACTTTGCAAGTCATATTTTATATTTAATCGGAAAAATCTTTCATGAATAGCTTTATTTATAATTAATTCTTTTTGCTCAATAGAGATGTTAAGTTGTCTGCATGCATAATTTATTTTTTCTTTAAAATAAGGTATTCCTTCATAAGGTTGATGGGTAAGAGATATATACGGTTTTATAAAAGCTTCTCTAAAGCGTTCAAGGTCTTTTTTGAGTTGCTGACATTGTTTGCTTTTTGGATTAGCGCATTGCGGTAAAGAAGAAAAGCTTTTTTTATTGAATTTTTTTAATTCATGCTCAATAGGGTGTGAGAAATGTGAGAGCCCATAATTACTAACAGTCAATAATAGCAAAGGGCAAATGATTTTTTTAAAAAAGTTCATATTTATCCTTTGGGAAAATAGATTGCGCAAGGAGTGAATATATCATTTATTATAGCGATAATGTGCTTTTTATCAATAGAATAAAACTTCTTATTGCTTAAAAATTAAAATAAAAGAAATTACGGTTAGTTTATTTAATCTTATTGCTTTTTTAATAGTTACTATGATAGTGCTAAAAAAAAACTAAATCGTACTGGAAAAAATATGAAAATAACAATTTCTGTAATTAAAGCGGATGTCGGTTCTATTGGTGGCCATACACAGCCATCTTCGCAAATGATGCAAGCAGCTAAAGATGCAGTAAAAACAGCAATTAAAAATAATCTTTTGATTGATGGATTTGTTTTGCATTTTGGTGATGATATTGGATTAATTATGACTCATATTCATGGCAATGATTATCCTGCGGTTCATCAATTTGCATGGGATACTTTCTTGAAAGTTACAGAATATGCTGATCAATGTGGTTGTTATGGAGCAGGACAGGATTTACTTGCAGAGGCACCGTCAGGTAATGTGCGTGGCGCAGGGCCTGGTGTAGCAGAAATAACTTTTGAGTTTAATCGTGAAGAACCACGACCGGCAGAATCATTTATGATATTTGCTGCAGATAAATGTGGGCCCGGAGCCTATAATTTACCATTGTATTTAGCTTTTGCCGATCCAATGTATTGTGCCGGGCTTATGTTGCCAAAATTAATAAGAGGATTTCGCTTTTTGATTATTGATATGGATCACAAAGGAGCTGATAGTATTATTGAACTTAATGCACCAGAGGATAATTATAAAATTGCGATGTTGTTACGTGATAATGAGCGATTTGGTATAAAAGCTATTTATTCACGAACTTATGATGAGCAATGTGTTGCAGTTTCAACCGATCGCTTACATACCGTTGCTGGAAAATATACCGGTAAAGATGATCCTGTAGCACTAGTACGTAATCAAGGTATTTTTCCTGCGCCAGAAGAAATAATTTCACCGTATGTAAAAGCGCATTATGTTGGTGGTGATGCTCGCGGTTCCCATAACATGCCATTTATGCCGGTTCCAATAAATACTGCTGCTACTGGCGTATATTGTATACCTATTGTTTCTTGTATAGGTTTTTCTCTCAATCGAAATGGCGGGTTTTCTAATTTTTATACTGATTTTTTTGATAACCCGGCATGGGATTATGTCAGGTTAAAAGCACAAAAAAAAGCGATAGAAATACGCAGTCAAGGATGGTCTGGCCCTGCCATGTTGCCTTATCAAGAATTAGAATACAGTGGTTTTAAAGATACACTTCAAATGCTTTTGAAAGAATTCAAAATAATCAAATCAAAAGGATAATAATGACTCGATTATTTGTCCTTGGAAATCGTTCAATTCTTATTGATCTTGATCGCCATGGGCAAGTGCGTGACTTTTATTATCCATTTGTGGGACAAGAAAATCATGTGAATAGTCAAATTCACCGGATAGGCTTTTGGATAGAAGGTCAATTTAGTTGGCTTTCATCTACTTCTTGGCAAAAAGAGTTAAGTTATAAAAAAGATACATTAACAACTAATATTGTTGCAGAAAATAAAGAGCTAAATATTTTAGTCCAATTTAATGATATTGTTGTTCATGATTGTGATATTTTTATTCGTAAGTTAACTATTTTAAATAAAGCAGATTATGAGCGAGAAATACGTGTATTTTTTCATCAGAAATTTGATATTTTTGAATCAAATATAGGTGATACGGTTTTTTATAATCCATTCATAAAAGCGATTGTACATTATAAAGGTAAACGCTATTTTTTAGCAAGCGGTCTTTTTGAAGAAAATGGTATTAAACGCGGCATAATGCATTATGCCACCGGTTTGGCTGGAGAATATGGGCGAGAAGGTACTTATGTTGATGCACGGGATGGTCAGTTAAGTGAAAATCCTATTGAGCATGGCGCAGTCGATTCTACTATTGAATTTTGTATTCCACTTAAGGCAAAAAAAAGTCATGTAATGCATTACTGGCTTTGTGCTGGGAAAGATTTAGGAGAAGTTTCTCAGCTTAATGGCTATATTGAAAAAAGCGGCCCAAGTTTTTTTTGTGAGCGTACTGAAAAATATTGGATAGAATGGGCAAATCGTACACCGTTTAAATTTTTTCAATTAAGTGATGATATAATTAACTTATTTAAAAGATCATTACTTGTTATTTCTTCTCATGTTGATCAACATGGCTCTATAATTGCTTCAAGTGATTCAGATGTATTATTTTATAAGCGGGATACATATAGCTATATGTGGCCGCGCGATGGTGCATTAATTGTTCGTTCATTAGATCGTTCTGGCTATCCAGAAATAACTGAAAAGTTTTTTCGCTTTTGTTTAAAAGCATTAACACCTTTTGGATATTTGTTTCATAAATATCGTCCTGATGGTTCTTGGGGAAGCTCTTGGCATTCTTGGGTTGAAGAAGGACACATTCAATTACCAATTCAAGAAGATCAGATTGGCCTTGTGATTGATGCATTGTGGAAACATTGTATCGACAATAATAAACCAGAATACATGAAAGATCTTTGCGCTGAATTCGTGCAAAAAGTAGCTGATTTCATGCTTGAGTTTATTGATGAAAAAACTGGTTTGCCTAAAGAAAGTTATGATGTTTGGGAAGAAAAATTAGGAATTCATACATATACCTGTTGTGCCGTATATGCAGGATTAAAAGCAGCAGCACAGTTCGAAGCATTGTGGGGCACGCATGAACGAGCTAAGGCATGTGAAGAGCGCGCGGAGATTATTCGTAATACAATCATTAAAGAATTATATGATGAAGAAAAGGGTTATTTTATAAAAGGTTTATATTATCAAAAAGGGCAATTAAAAAAAAATATGACGAACGATGCAAGTAGTTTTTATGGGGTATTTGAGTTTCATATTTTGCCCGTGGATGATGAGCGTGTGCGTTCAAGTTATGAATACATGAAAAAAGGATTGAAAAATCAATTTCCTATTGGCGGTTATGCTCGGTATGAAGGTGATAATTATTTCCGAGAAGAATGTACCGGTGCCGGTAACCCGTGGTTCATTACTACTATGTGGTTAGCAGAATATTATATTGCAAAAGCAAAAAGTCTTGGCGATTTAAAACCGGCAGTGGAATTATTTGAATGGGTAGTAAAGCGATCATTATCGACGGGTATTCTTCCTGAACAGCTTGAGCCGTGCTCGGGGTTACCATTATCGGTAGCACCACTCACCTGGAGCCATGCTGGTTATATTATCGCAATTGTTAAATATTTAGAAAAGTTAGACGATCTTGGTATTTGTGCTATGTGTAGCCCTCCTGGATTAAAACGAAAAAAAGGAAATTCAAACCAATGAATATAACGGTATTAAAATTTGGTTGGGAATTTCCGCCACATAATTATGGCGGATTGGGTGTTGCATGCCAAGGTTTAGTACATGGATTAGTTGAGCAAGGAGTACGCATTTTATTAGTTTTGCCATATCGATTTGAAGGTGAGCAAACTGATTATGATGTACTTTATCCGTATGATAATAATTTATTACAAATTAAACGAGTAAAATGTAATTTAATACCATATTTAATAACACGATCGGTATTTGATCAAAAATTGTATGCAGAAAGTAATATTCATTTGTATGGCGCGGATATTTTTGCTGAAGTATATCGTTATGAGCAAGCAGCACGAGACATTGCACGTAATTATGATTTTGATATTATTCATGCACATGACTGGCTTTCAATATTAGCAGGTATCGAAGCAAAACGGGTAAAAAACAAACCACTTATTGTGCATATTCATGCGACTGAATTTGATCGGACGGGTGGCAATAATTATCATCCAGAAGTCTATGAAATTGAAAAACGTGGCATGATATTGGCCGATCAAGTGATTACGGTAAGCAATAAAACAAAACAGAACATTATTACTCATTATGGTATTGATGCAAATAAAATTGAAGTAATTCATCATGGTGTGCCAATTCATGCAGAACGCATTAATGAAATTACGATAGAAAAAAAATCGGGCCCGATTGTCTTATTTCTTGGACGATTAACATTACAAAAAGGTCCAGATTATTTTGTAGCAGCAGCAAAAAAAGTATTAGAGCATCGCAATGATGTTACTTTTGTTATTGCGGGCTCTGGTGATATGGAAAAACGATTAATTGAACAAGTGGCAGCCCTTGGTATAGCTGATAATGTTTTATTTACCGGATTTTTAAAAGGTAATGAAGCATTAAGAATGTTAAAAATGGCAGATGTTTTTGTAATGCCATCAGTATCAGAGCCATTTGGTTTAGTGGCACTTGAAGCAATAAAAGCAAGAGCACCAGTTATAGTCTCAAAAAATGCTGGTGTGTGTGAAGTGCTTTCACATTGTTTAACGGTGGATTTTTGGGATATTAATGAATTGGCCAATAAAATATTAGGCGTTTTAGAACATAAGGAATTGCAGAACGAGTTAAATAATAATGCGCAACACAATATTGCGGCATTAACATGGGATAAAGCTGCAAAAAAATGTATCAATGTGTATGAACGTGCATTGGCCATTGGGAGGTAAAAAAAAAGGGGAAAAAGAAAATGCTCAGCATATGTTTTTATTTTCAAGTGCATCAGCCATATCGTTTACGACGATTTCAAGTTTTTGATGTACGAAATACCAATAATTATTTTGATGAAGAAAAAAATAAAGCAATACTCAATAAAGTAGCGGGTAAATGTTACCTACCAACAAATCAATTGTTATTAGATTTATGTAAGCACTATCCCGAATTTAAAATTAGTTTTAGTTTTTCAGGTGTTTTATTAGATCAATTACAAGAATATGCGCCGCAGGTTTTAGAAAGTTTTCAAAAATTGGTTAATACCGGGCAAGTGGAAATATTAGCAGAAACTTATTATCATTCATTATCTTTATTATATTCTAAGCAAGAATTCCAGGAACAAATAAAAAAACAACAGCAAAAAATCAAATCATTATTTGATATAAAATCAACTATATTACGCAATACCGAGTTAATTTATAATAATGAATTAGCATGTATTGCCGAGCAGATGGGTTTTAAAGGAGTATTAATTGAAGGTGCCGATAAAATTTTAGGTTGGCGCTCGCCCAATTTTTTATACAAAGCAATCGATACAGAAATGCCATTGCTACTTAAAAACTATCGGCTTTCAGATGATATTGCTTTTCGTTTTTCTGACCGCGGTTGGCAAGAGCATCCTTTAATGGTTGAAAAGTATGCGCAATGGATTAATGCAACGCACGGCAATGGTAATACCATTAATTTATTTATGGATTACGAAACATTTGGCGAGCATCAATGGGAAGATTCTGGCATTTTCAATTTTTTTAGACTCTTGCCAGAAGAAATATTAAAGCATTCTGATAATGAATTTGTATGGCCTTCAGAGTTGGTACAAAAATATCAGCCAGTTGATGCGCTCGACATTCCTGATTATGTTTCTTGGGCCGATATCGAGCGTGATGTGAGTGCATGGCTTGGTAATGATTTGCAACAATCAGCGATTACGCAGCTTTATGAGCTTGAAAATATTATTAAGCAAAAGGGTGATGAGAATTTACTTAATAATTGGCGTAAGCTGCAAACCTCTGATCATTTTTATTATATGTGCACCAAATGGTTTAATGATGGTGATGTACACAAATATTTTAATCCTTATGATAGTCCGTATGAAGGCTTTATCTATTATATGAATGTGCTTAAAGATCTAAAATCTCGCTTGTAAAAGTAAAATATAAAATCAAATTTATTGCCACTCGATTTTTTCAATTTGTATATTATATAAGATTGGGAGGGAGAGGCTATGAAAAAATTTTGTATTTATTTTTATTTATTCAATATTCTTTTTGTACAAACTATTTTTCCACTTAAAATTGATCGAGTAATTTTATCTACTAATGATAATCCGCTTTATATTCAATTCTGGCCGCTTGCAGCGCGTGCATGGCAAGAGATAGTTGGCGTGCGACCAACACTTGCATTAATTGGCAATAATGAAATTCCTATTGATGAGCAATACGGTGATGTAATTCGATTTACACCAATTGAAGGAGTGCCAACATCTTTGTATGCGCAATGTGTTCGTTTGCTTTTGCCTTGCTTATTTCCTGCAGATGGCTGTATACTTGCCGATATCGATTTGATTCCATTACAGAAAAAATTTTTCATCGATAAAGTAACCAAAATATCTGATGATCGATTTGTTATTTACAAAAGTAGAGCATATTGGTTTTATAAGCCAAGAATTTATATGTGTTATAATGCGGCAAAAGGATCAACTTTTCAAGATATTTTTGGAGTGACTTCTTATGAAGAAATTCCAGAAATGATAAAGCAATGGGCACAATTAAATATTGGTTGGGCAACCGATGAAATTATGGGGCTGTCCTAGATAACTAAAAAGGTTATACTAGGAAACATGAATATTCGACGTTCAAAATTAAGTAAAAATAAAAGAAGAAAATTATTAGAACATTTTGTTGCAGGAACAACAGCGAGAACGGCGGCTTCTATTATTGGTGTAAATAAAAATACTGCACAATTATTTTTTCATAAATTACGAGAAATTATAGGTAAAGAACAACTCGGCTGCAAGCAACCGAGCTTTCAAACTACTTTGAGTTGCTTTCCCCATATTTCTTGAGCGTCCATTTTCTTTAGTTGATTTCTAACATATTTCCGAATTACTTCATCATTCGCGTTACCAATCGTTTCTACAAAAAAACTTTGAGTCCAAAGTTTTCCACCCCAAAAATATTTTTTCCTTATTTCGGGATATAATTTGAAAAAATTTCTTGCAGATATGCTTTTTATAATCTGCATAATTTTTGATGGACATTGCTTTGGCTCAGATTTTACTATCATATGTATATGATCCGTTGGCACTTCTAATTCTACAATCTCAATATTGTAATCATATCCTATTTTGTATATTATTTCCTTCAAATTTGATCTGTATGGTTCTCTAAAAATTTTATGTCTGTATTTTGGAATCCATACAAAATGATACATTATACGAAATACGTGATGCGAATTCCTAGTTAGTTCCCTAGCCGGATCCTTCATAATGAGCTTTCGCTCATTATAACGCTATCCAGCTAGGGAGCAAGCTCCCTAGATTTCCGCTACGCGGTTAAAAAACAAAAATCAGGAATTGTTTTTGAAGGAGAAGTTGAAGCGGATGAAAGCTATTTTGGAGGAAAAAGAAAAGGAAAACGAGGAAGAGGTTCAGCGGGAAAAGTCCCTGTTTTTGGCCTTTTAAAGCGTGGAGGAAAAGTTTTTGCTGAAATAATACCAGATGCAAAAAGTAAGACTTTGATTCCTATAATCAAAGAAAAAGTGAGACCCGACTCTATCGTATATACTGACTCATTACCCAGTTACAATGCTCTTGATGTTTCTGAATTTAAACATCTTCGAATAAATCATAGTAAATTATTTGCTGAAAATCGTAACCATATCAATGGAATTGAAAATTTTTGGAATCAAGCAAAACGACACATGCGAAAGTTCAATGGTATACCAAAAAAAAATTTTTATTTATTCTTAAAGGAGTGTGAATGGCGGTTCAATTTTTCATCACCAAAAAAACAAATTGATATGCTGACTCAGTGGATAAAATCAATAAAATAATTACTTAAAACCTAGGACAGCCCCAAAATTATTGTATTGTTATTTAAAAAAGTGGTCGAAGTGTAAAACGCATATCAAAAAACTTGGATATACTAAATATAAGCATCGACGCATAGATCGAGATAACCAATTAAAATACAAAAAAAAGAAATTATTAAAGCAGTATTATGTTGAAATGAATTGTCCAAAGCCATATAATATGCACAAAAATCAAATTGATCCTATTTTTCATTTGGCGTTATTTGCAGCTATACAACGAAGAAAATAAGTAAAGGAAGGCTTTGCAAACAAGGCTTTCCTTTACTTACTAAGATTAATAATCTTAACGTTTTTCCCAACTCATAATTTTTTTGAAAAACCTTAATTTTTTCCTAGTATGCCTATCCTTAACTTGCAATTTTGGATAATCAGTTGTAGTTTGACGTTCTTTATCAAAAATATGTATATCATTGGTTCCAAAAATAAAAGCTGGTTTTATAGAGGGGTAGCTTGTGCGTCCACTTTCAACATCAGAAAAATCTGTATAGCGAGGGTTATAGATCCATTTTGACCAATTGATTTCTTGTTCAGATAGGTCTTGAAATGTTTTTTCCAAATTTATTAATTTGCCAGTTTCAGAATTATATTTAAAGCAAGGCACATTGCAGGTTGATCTATATAAATAATGTAATAAGTATAGCTCTTCTTCTATACATTTTAAGCCATACACTTCAGAGATTAAAAAAACATTATCTTTGCTGGTAATTATTTGATTTATATTATTAATAAGCTTACCATTTCTAGGTGTTGTTTTTATCTCTATTTTTTTAGGTATTTCCATAGGAAAAATAGGGAAAGTTATGCTAGTTAAGAATAATAATTTTATAAAAGTTAGTTTGCGCATATTTAATAAAATCACTTAATTCCTTTAAGTGGTAAAATAGTTTAAATAAATTTCTATATGATAATAATATGACTATTGAACCATGTCAAATATGATTTTTAACTGAATAAATTAAGAATTGTTTTTAAAGTATCAAGTATCGATTTTATTATAGTATTCATAAGAGAATAATGATTGTAATTTAAAAGAAGCTGTTTTTTGTATTTTAATTACTCAGTCAATGTTAATAAAAAAACCGGATCATTCAAATTAGATTTGAGAGTGTATAACAATCAATTAATATAACCGAAGAAATACAAGAATGATTTGGTTAGAGTAAAAATTTATAATAAAAGATTGATAGCTTGCATTATATTATTGACGATTTTTATTTATTGTTTGATTGTCTTTTTTTTGAGATTATAAAAAATTGCTATTTAGTTTTGTAAAAAATGTTTTTTTTAATACTTGACATTAATTTGATGAATCTGTTACCTTGAAATTAAGAGATGGGAGGGTAGTTGAAAGCTTGCTCTCTCATGTGCGCAAGTACATGCGAGGGATATAGGGTTAAACCTATAAGCTTCCATCTCGTTTTTATAGATTAGGGAAGTTTTCTATAAAATTCTTTTTTATTACTCTATCTTTGAGTAAAATATTTCCATCCAAACCAGCCCGCGTAAATTGCTAATCCAGTTAAGCCAATTCCTACACTAATTTTATAGAAATTTTTTATAGAAAATGATTTATTTGATTGGGTTTTAGAAATGTTTTCAATACTTGATTTTTCATTAGGATGGTTTACATGGTTTAATAAAGCTTCTTCTTCTCCTTCTGAATCATTTAGTTCATTTTTTTTATTGTTTGCCGTAAGATATTCTTTTTTTTCTTCTTCAGTTTCTGATAACACAGAGGAGCTGAAGCTTTCACTTTCTGTAGAAGACATATCAGATGTATTAAGGCTATATTCGCTATCACTTTTTTTTGTGATTGAATCTATCTTATTATCTTCTTCACTAGAACCTATATCCAAATCGGTACTGCTTTCACTCTCAGTTGTTTTATCTTTTTCGTCGTCATTGCTACTAGAAAGTTCGATTGAAGAATAATCATTTTTATTTGGTATTACCATCTGGTGTGTTTTTTGTAGAAATTTTTCTCCTGGAGTTATTCGGTTGCTTTTGTTTTGTATAGTAAACTTTTTTACTTTATTTCTATCCGTTGTCCCTAGAATGAGTGCGCCAAGCTTTTCTCCATAACCGCCTCGCTCGTAAAAGTTGACATATACCCAATTGCCTTGCCGAATCTTTATCCAATCTGCTGTTGATAGAGAAGCAAGTTGTCCTTGATGAATAAAATTATCTTTATCCGATTCATATTGAAAATAAGAAGTTGTAGCTAAAAAATATGAATTTGGGGATTGAGAATCAAGCATCTCTGATAATGTTTTTACTTCATAATTATCAAAATTGATTCTTATATTCTGATATTTTTTTCCGCTAAATATACGTATTTTTTCATTATTAATATTGTTATTCTTATCTAAAATTGAATTGCATAATTCCATTGATAATGTTTGATTAAATATACTGATTAATATAATAAAGGTTATTATCTTATTTTTCATATTGATACCTTAATAAAATACTAGAAGAAAATAGAATTTAATTTATGATTTATTTTAAGATTTAAAAATAATAAAATCAATTTTACTATTAAAAACTAACTTCCAAAGAAAATACTTATAAAATATGCTCACCAACCGCATAACCAATTAAAGAAAGAGCCAAAGTAGGAAGTTCTGGTGGAATTGGCAGCGGCATTAAATTGAAAAGAACAAAGCCTAAAACTCCTGCAATAACACTGCAAATGCCAGCTTCTCGTGATACTTCTTTTTTAAAGTAGGCAAAAAGTAATGGGACTAATAAGCAACTGACCGGCACGCCATAACTGGTTACCAAAATCTTTATAATATCTGGCGGCATAAAATAAGAAAGTCCTAAAATAGTTAATCCAGAAGCAATAATCGTTGTTTTTGATTCAACCACCGGCGATAAGCCTAAAAAAGATAAATTTAAATCTTGGCAAATATTGCCGCTAATTGCGCACAATAATGCATCGGCAGTGGAAGCAATGGCTGCCAAAATACCAACCGCTACTAAAATGACGATAAAATCGTTCGTTAAATGAGCGATCATTGGAATAAGTGGGCTTGCGTTTGCAGCAACCGAAATACCAATTAATTGCGATTGTATGCCAAAATAAATTGGTATGATACCAAATATCAAAATAAAAGCGGTTGTCGCAAATGCAGCAAATGTGGCAACTTGTTTTGTACGAGCGGCAAAAAAAACTTGAGCAAGATCTTGTTCAAATAAAGCAAATAAGGCCGGCATTAATAATGTGCGGAGCATAATAATTATTGATGGTGGATGTTGTGCAAAATGCTGTTGCATCATTTTTAAATTCGCTAGATCAAAAAATGAGGGATTTTTAAAAATACTGTAAAAAAATAATGGAACAAATACAGCAATAATGAATAAAACTTGAAAAACATCAGTAAGTACAACTGCTTTTAAGCCACCGATCATCGTGTAAATAATTAGAAACAACCAAAAAGTTAAAAAGAAAATTTCATTTTTAATGCCAAGTCCAAGTAATAATGTTTTTGATGCAACAATATTACCAATTAATATACCACCTAAAGTAATAGTAACAATAAATGAAGCGATACGGCGTAGCATGGGTGAGTTATATTTTGTTTCAAAAATTTCAGTGGTAGTAACAATATTAAGTGCGCGTAAACGGCTTGCAATACCACAACCTAACAAAATAAGGCCGAGTGTGATGCCAACTGTAAAAATAAGTGCATAAAATCCAAGATGATACGCTTGTTGAGAAGTTCCTAATAATAAGCCGGCGCCTAACTGTGTTGCAATTAAAGTGACAGTTGCTTTTAAACGGCCTAAATTACGACCGGCCAAAAAGTAATCTTTTTTATCTTTAATTTGTCGCGAAGGAATGATGGCTAACAGAATGTAAATAATACCAAAACCGAATAGTACACTAAAAAATAATAGTTCATTCATATTCACTAACCTTTTTTATAAATTATGGTTTTTATTTTTGCATAGCATATTGAGTAGAATGGAGACAATTTTTTAAGAAATTATTTTATAAACCGAATATCTTTTTTAATAGATTACTTTGAATTGCAATTCTTATAACGCTATGCGCACAGTACCAACCTTTTTGCTTGTACAAAAAAATTGGTTAAAAATACCCCAACAGCTGTTGGAACATTCTTCCGCTCATATAGAAGACCACTCATACTTCAGGTTTTCAACCTTTGTCTTCAGGTCTACGATGAGCTACCGGATTGATTATAAAAGTTAATTTTGAGATTTATATTTTTTTTATTTTTTAAATGGCCAAATAGTTTGCACCCAACTGGAAATACTTTGACCATAGTTTGTTAAGCTATAATAAGTTAATGCGCCAAGCAATCCAAAAGTGAGCGTATTTTTTAGAGTAAATTTGTTGGATAACCAAGTAAATTTAGAAAATTCCTCAAATTTATAACCATTTGGTCCATGTATAATCTTATCTGAAGATGTTGCAATTATTCCTTTTTGTAATAAGTCTTCTTTGTCACAATAAAAATAATTAGGATCGTTCTTGAAATCTTGGAAATAATAATCTCTAATTATTTCAAAAAGACCATTTGTATATTGGTTATAGTTGCATCCTTTTTGCTTCGCGGTTAAAATGATAGGTTGACCATAGACTGTTAAAAACAATTGACCACCTTCTTTTAGGTCTTTAATTAAATAATAAGGTAAAGAGTTAGGGAATTCTATTGTTTTCTCGTTATCTATATTCTTAACTTTAACATCAAATAATGGCTCATTTGGGTCCAATTTTACACCTAATGCTTTCTCGACATTTTTTGGTTTTATATTAGCATCTAAACCGCTGCCTGCATACATGGGTGCCGTAGGTATTAAAAATAATTCACCCTGCAAAGGCGTTATTTCTTTTGGAGTTTTCATACCTAAACACGAAACACTTAAGGATGATAAAATGATAATAAGTAATAATTTTTTCATAATGAAACCTACCAATTCTAAAACCTAAACATATTCAATAATAATAATTGTAATACAATTACAAAACAAGTCAATATTTTCTATCTGAAAAGAATTATAAGGGTCTTTATTTTTATCACTCAAATAATCTAAATTATCGGTGAGTAAAACTTGTAATTATGGAAAAAATAAATGAAAGAAAATGAAAATAAAAAATGGTGGACATTATCAGTTGATCAAGTTATTAATGAATTGCAAACAAATCAGCAAGAAGGCTTATCATCGCAAGAAGCTACTCAGCGATTAAAAAAATTTGGTGAAAATACGCTGCCAAAACAAGAAGGCCCTTCGATTTTTTATTTAATTTTACGGCAATTTTCAAGTTTAATTATATGGGTGCTTATTGCGGTAATGATTATAAATATGATTCTATTTCATCATATAGATGCTTTGGCAATTGCAATTATCATTTTATTGAATGCTGCTATTGGTTTTTTCCAAGAATATAGTGCTGAGCGAACGATGGAAGCATTACGTGAATTAACACAACCTGAAGCAATAGTTGTGCGTGATGGTGAAGTTAGACAAATTCCAGCAGTAGAGTTAGTGCCTGGTGATATTGTGCAAATTGAGGCGGGCAATAAAGTGCCTGCTGATGGAAGGATAATACAAGAAGATCGATTGTCGACCCAAGAGGCAGCTTTGACGGGTGAATCCGCGCCTATTTCAAAAAATGCTGACGCCTTATCCGATGCAACGTTATCTGTAGCAGATCAAGAAAATATGTTCTTTATGGGAACTGTTGTGGTACGTGGGAATGGTGTAATGGTGGTAACAAAAACAGGTATGAAAACTGAATTAGGATCCATTGCAACCATGATTAAAGCGCAACCAGAAGAAAAAACGCCACTTGAATTACAAATAAAACAACTGAGTCGTCATTTATTATTATTATCATGTGGTGTGATTATAATTATTTTTTTTCTTGGATTATGGCAAGAAATTAATTGGTTAACAATGTTACTGACTGCGTTAAGTTTAGCCGTTGCCGCAATTCCTGAAGGATTGCCAGCCGTACTTACTATAACACTTGCGATTGGTGTGAGAAAAATGGCTGAACATAATGCACTGATCAGACGATTATCTTCAGTAGAAACATTGGGATCCACTTCGGTTATTTGTGTCGATAAAACAGGTACTTTAACTAAAAATGAAATGATGGTACAAAAAATTTGGGTAAATCAAAAAGGAATTGAAGTCACTGGAAGTGGTTATGAGCCGGAAGGTGATTTTTTAGAAAATGAGCAAAAAATAGATGTGCAAAATTATGAAGAATTAATGCAACTTATGCGTATTGGTGTTTTGTGTAATAACGCTGAGTTGCAATATGAAGATGAACAAAAAGGTTGGGAAATTATTGGTGATCCAACTGAAGGAGCATTATTAGTTCTAGCCCAAAAAGTAGGATTAGAAAAAAACCCATTAGAAGAAGAAAATGCATTAATTAAAGAAATTCCTTTTGAATCAGAACGGCAGCGTATGAGTATAGTTCGTAAAAAAGACGATCAGCAGATATTATATATCAAAGGTGCACCAGGTATTATTGTTGAACGGTCAAAATCAATTTTAATTGATGGCAAAGAAGAATCATTAACCGAAGAATTAAAAGCGACTATTAAAGAAACATATAATGATTTTGCAGATCAAGCATTACGAGTATTGGCGCTCGCATATGCGCTAATATCAACAGACAATATTTCTGCTGATTTAGAGCAAGATTTAATATTTGTTGGGTTGGTGGGCATGATTGATCCACCACGTGAGGAAGCAAAAAAATCAATTGCATTATGTAGTAAAGCTGGTATTCGCACTATAATGATTACCGGTGACCATAAAAGAACCGCAATAGCAATTGCAAAACAATTAGGTTTAATCGATAGTCATTTTATTGCAGTTACTGGTCGGGAATTAAATGAAATGAGTGATGAGCAATTAAAAGAAAAAATTGAGGATATTGTAGTTTATGCACGTGTTTCTGTTAAGCATAAAATACGTATTATCCAAGCATGGAAAGAACGGGGCAATATTGTGGCAATGACTGGAGATGGTGTTAACGATGCACCAGCAATTAAAGCTGCTGATATTGGTATTGCAATGGGGATTACCGGTACTGAGGTGACAAAAGAAGCTTCTGATATGATTATTTTGGATGATAATTTTGCTTCAATTGTCTATGCGGTTAAAGAAGGGCGTGGTATTTACGATAATATTATTAAAGTGGTGAATTACTTAATTTCAACAAATCTTGGAGAAATATTATTTATTTTTTTTAGTATTTTGATTGGTATTATAGTGCCGGGAGGTAAATATTACGTATTATTAACTCCAATACAAATACTCTGGATAAATTTAATTAGTGATGGCTTGCCCGCACTTGCGCTCGCCGCTGACCCATTGACTCCTAAAGTTATGGAACAAAAACCACGTGATCCAGCAAAACCAATTTTAACATTATATTTTATAGTTAGATTAATTATAACCGGAATGATTGTTGCTTTTATTACATTGATTGCGAGTTATTATGGATTAACAAAAAATATTAAAACTGCCCATACTATGGCACTTACCAGTTTAATATTATTGGAATTTGTTCGTATACAAATGATTCGTGCTGAATATAATCTTTCTATTTTTTCTAATTGGTGGTTAATAGCTGCCTTAATTGGATCTTTTACTTTGCAGCTTTTATTAATTTATATTCCAATATTTCAATATATTTTTGGCTTAACAACTTTAGGGTTTATTGAATGGGGAGTAATTTTAGCTTGCGTGCTTAGCGGGTGGATTTTATCTATTTTTGCAAATAAAGTTTTAGAGAAATTTGTACGTAACAAATTTAATTAAAACGCATATTTTAATGAATTGGTCTCATGCCGGTTAAAGTATAAGGGTATTGCATGCCCAATACCCTTAACACAAGGGCACCAACGTTCCGTTGGATCGTTTATCGCGAAAAACTCAGACCATTCATACTGCGGATTAAAATCCTCGTTTTCAGATCTTCAAACAGGTTCGCTTCATGGTATAAATTTTTATAAAATGATTCCGGTAGCTCATCGGGGATCGGAAGACGAAGGTTGTAAAAAGTTGATGCAGCGCATACAGCGTTCGAGTGATTTATAGTTACAAATAATCTATCATGGAAAGGAAATTAAATTATAAAGTTATGATTTTTGTATTTTGCTTTTTGGAACTCTACGATTTAAAATAAGAATAAAAACAATAAAGAGGAGTAGGTAAACGAAATGTATGATCATTTCTTTATGTTCTTTAAAAAGAGTTCCTAACCCAGCATCAAGTGTATAATAAAGAGCTTGCCCGCCATCTAATAATGGAATGGGCATTATATTGAATAGGCCAAGTTCAATATTAATTGCAGCAATAAAAAATAGAATAAAATTCAATCCATGTTGCAAAGCATAAGGTGAAACACTGCCCGAAATACTAACAATAGATGAATTTTGTTTAGGTTTTAATAGTGTTGTTAAAAAATAAAAACTTCGCCGTATCATTGCGATAAAAGTTTTCCATGCATGATACAAAGATGAAAAGAATGATTCCTGATGAGCATAGTTTTGATTTAAGGTTATGCCTAAATAACCAATTTTTTCACCAAATAATGTATGTACATCAAGTTCAATATCAAATTCTTCAATAGTTCCGGAACGATCAATAACGAATGATATTGTTTTTTCAGGATTTTGTTGTACTTTTTTAAAAAATTTTTCAATATCATTTTCTATTAAGACGTTATTTACTCTAATAATTCTATCACCCGTCTTTAGCCCTACTTTTTGAGCAGGAGAATCGGGGGCTACAGTTTTGATTGTTGGTTTTAAATTTGTACGATTAATCAAAAAAAGTATAAATAAAATTATGAGTGCTAATAAAAAATTATTAAAAATTCCCGCAAAAATAATAACCATTTTCTGCCAATATGGTGCTTTTTCTAAGTCTTCCATATCCATGCTTACATAGCCACCTAATGGTAACAACGCAATTTGAAAGGTTGTGCCATTTAATTTTTTTTCAAATAATGCCGGACCAAAACCGATAGAAAATGTTGGCGTATCAATATTAAAGAGCTGACAAGTTGCAAAATGGCCAAATTCATGTATTACAATGATAAAACCAAGGATAAAAATAAAACCAACAATATATGCGATTTTTTTAATATTCAAATTTGATCCTTTTTAAAATATATTAATTTTCTATTAATCATAATAATGCAAACAATATTTACAAATCAATTAAACCTTTGTTACGGTATGATTGCATCCTAAAAAAAGCTTAAGTTAAAAAGGATGAATATGGGATTATTACGAGAAGTTGCCTATGTTAATGTATTGCCGCGCAATATTCAATTTGTTTTAGCAGGCGATATTGGGGGAACGAACAGTAATTTTGGTGTGTGCCAAATTGAAAAAAATAAAATTAATTTATTGCTTTCGATCCATATAAAAAGCAAAGAAATAACCGATTTTCCATTGATAGTAAATCAAGTTATCCATCATTTAAAAAGTAATTATGAAATTCATATATCTCGTGCATGTTTTGCTGCAGCCGGCGTAGTTTCTGAAGATAATTTGTATAGTAAGCCAACGAACTTGCCATTTATAATCGATGCGCGAGAAATAATTGCGCGCACCGATTTAGAATATGCCATAATTATTAATGATTTTGAGGCCGTTGGTTATGGGGTTGATTATATAAGCCCTGAATCATTAATAACTATTAATGAAGGAAGTTCTTATGATCATGCCAATCGTGCAATAATTGGAGCGGGCACAGGATTAGGTAAAGGAGTTTTAGGATGGAATGATTACTCAAAAAAATATATTCCGATACCCTCAGAAGGGGGCCATGCAGATTTTCCAGTATATACGCAGCAAGAGTTTGATCTTATGAGTTTTATAAAAAATAATATTGATCCAAATTTTCCGGTTTCTTGGGAAAATGTACTTTCTGGTGGTGGTATTATTCGACTTTACAATTATTTAGGTACAAAAAATCAATACCAAGAAACGGAATATACCAGAAAAATTAAAGAAAGTGGTGCTAATCCAGATCAAATCTTTAAATATTGGCAAGAAGACCAACGAAGTGCAGAGACCTATAACTGCTATAGTCGTTTTTATGCACGCTGTGCAAAAAATTTTGCATTAGAATCACTAGCGCTTAATGGATTATATATAGCAGGCGGGATCGCCGCGAAAAATTTACCTCTTTTTCAAAGACCTGAATTTATGGCCGAATTTATTAACTGTAAAAAACAACAAGGTGTTTTAGAGAATATTCCAGTAAAGGTAATTGCTGATTATAATGTAAGTCTTTTTGGTGCTGCAGCATTTTTAAAAAGATGAAATAATTGATAATTTTCTAAATTATATCTAAGACAAATAATTCTTTTTTTGTTCATAGCTTTTTAATTAAACTATTTCAATTTTTAGTTATTTTCAAAAAGGAGCATAGTAATGAAAGAAATAAAAATCAATTTTAAAAATACGCTTTTAAATAAAGAATTGATTGAAAAAGAAGGGGAGAGGCTGGATGCAGAAATACAAACAGTTAGAGATCTTCATGCCGGCTATGAAACACCTTATAGTTTTATTAATCTGCCTTTCGATGAACAATATCAAGCAATAATAGAGCAATTAGTATCAGAAAAAAAACAACTAAAGCCAACGCTAATAGTAGTGATTGGTATTGGTGGTTCTAACTTAGGTACTATCGCAATTATCGAAAGTGTTTTAGGAAAATTCTATAATGAAGATCAAAAAAGACCAAAGATTTATTTTGCGGATACGGTAGATACTAATTATATCAATGCCATATATCAATTGTGTGAGCGTGAGCTTGAAAATGATAATACCATTTTAATTAATGCGGTTACTAAATCTGGCACAACAACCGAAACAATAGCTAATTTTGAAGTTTTTCTTAATTTACTTATAAAATATCGCCCGGCTGATTATCAGCAATACGTTGTAGTAACAACCGATCAAGGTTCTTGTCTTGAAGCAATTGCGCAAGAAAAAAAGTTTGCAATATTATCAATACCAAAACAAGTGGGAGGTCGTTATTCTGTTTTTTCTGCTGTAGGATTGTTTGCATTTGTTATGCTTGATATCGATATAAGAAGCTTACTTGCCGGAGCTCGAGATATAACTACGATTTGTATTTCAAAAGAAATAGAAAATAATTATGCCGCTAAAAGTGCCATAATCAAATATCTCCATTATAAAAATGATATTATAATTAATGACTTATTTGTTTTTTCGGTGCAATTAGAATCAATCGGTAAATGGTATCGCCAACTAATGGGTGAAAGTATTGGTAAAGAATTTGATACGGAAAATCAGCGAGTGAATACTGGTATAACACCGACTGTTTCGGTAGGTAGTATCGATTTACACTCAGTAGGACAATTGTATTTAGGTGGTCCGCGCGATAAGTTTATTACTTTTTTAACAATAGAAAAACTCAAGAATGAATTGACATTGCCTACTTTCAAAGAATTTGATAATTGTGTTGCCAACATTCAAGGTAAATCGTTATCATATATACTGGATGCAATAGTTAAGGGGGTCAAAATTGCATATCAAAACGATAATCGTCCTTTTTATTCAATTGAGCTACCTGAATTATCAGCCTATTATGTTGGACAATTATTACAAATGTATATGATTGAAATGGTTTATCTTGGTTATTTACTAAAAGTAAATCCATTTGATCAGCCTAATGTTGAATTGTATAAAAAAGAGACCCGAAAGATTTTGGCGCAATGAAAAATTGTACATTTGTTATCTTAGGTGCTACCGGTGATCTGACAAAAAGAAAACTGATTCCGGCACTTTATAGATTAATTCAAGATAAAAAAATTGATAATTTTTTAATTGTAGGTGCCGCGATTGATCAAGTTGCGGCTGATGAATTTATTGAGCGAGGGCGAGATTTTATTTCAACTATCGATGAGAACATTTGGGCGCAATTAAAAAAAGCTTCTTATTATCAAAAACTTGATTTTAATAAGCCATCGGATTTTATACATTTAACAAAATTTGTTAATCAATTAGAAAAAGAACACAATTTGCCAGGAAATCGTATTGTGTATTTAGCAGTTCCAGCACATTTTTTTTGTGATATTACTGAACAAATTGGCAAATCTGGTTTGGTTAAAACTGCAGGTGAAGATGGTTTAGTTAATGGTGTTTGGCAACGCATTGTATATGAAAAACCATTTGGTGTAAGTCTTCAATCTGCGTGTAAAACTAATGAGTGCATAGTAGATTATTTTAACGAAAACCAAATTTATCGTATTGATCATTACCTAACCAAAGAATTAGTAAGTAGTATTGTTTTAGTGCGTTTTACCAATATGATTTTTGAACCACTTTGGAACAAAAAATATATCGATAATATCCAAATTATTTTAAGTGAGACGCTGGGCGTAGAAGGGCGCGGTCGTTATTATGATAAATATGGTGCTTTAAAAGATGTAGTACAAAATCATATGATGCAATTATTAGCTTTAGTAGCCATGGAACTTCCAGAAGAGATCATTGCTAAGCATGTTCGGGATCAAAAAGCGGCAGTGCTTCAACAAACAAGTTGCGTAGATGGTATTTTAGGTCAATATGAAGGATACCGAAGTGAAAAAGATGTTGCGCGCGATTCAGATACACCAACTTTTGCTGCGCTTAAAATGATGGTTGATACGCCGCGATGGCAAGGAGTTCCTTTTTATTTGAAGACTGGAAAAGCATTATATAAAAAAGATACTTCAATTCATATTAAATTCAAAGAAGTGCCATGCAGTTTGCGCAACCATTGTATTTATACTTCTAACTACCTCACTATTCAAATTTCGCCTGATGCGAGTTTTTCAATACAATTAAATACTAAAAAACCTGGCGCAACTCATGAGGTTACCCCAATCAATTTATATTTCAGTCATAATTACGTTTTTGGTACAACAACACCAGAAGCTTACGAAGTGTTATTTGAGCAAATTATGAATGGTGAACAATCAGTTTCTGTACGGTTTGATGAAATTGAGTATTCTTGGGAGGTTGTAGATAACATAGAAAAAATGAATCTTCCACAATATCAATATAAGCAAGGAAGCAAAGGACCAGAGGAACTGCAAGAATTTGATAAGAAAAATAAGATAGGATGGCGTGCATGAAATTGGGTATTATTGGGCTCGGCAAAATGGGCAAGGCGATTGCATATCGTGTTTTGCAAGCAAATCATGAAGTTATTGGCTACGATCGTGATGAAACAGTTTTGCGTGATGCAGAAAAAATTGGTGTAAGCCCAGCAAAAAACATAGAAGAAATAACAAAACAAACGAATATAATTTGGATAATGGTTCCACCCGGTGATACCGTCGATGCGGTTTTAACTAAATTACATAAATTATTACCCGCTGGTTCAATAATTATTGATGGCGGTAATAGTAAATTTACGCAATCAATTGAAAGAGCTGAAATATGTAAAAAATTAAGCATTCGTTTTTTAGATTGTGGTACTTCCGGTGGGTTACGTGGACAAACAACCGGATTTTCGTTAATGATTGGTGGTGATCATAATGCATATGAAGAAATTAAATCTTTGCTGCAAGCAATTGCGGCACCGAATGGTTATGGATATATGGGTGAATCTGGCACAGGGCATTATGTAAAAATGGTACATAATGGTATTGAATACGCATTAATGCAAGCATACGCTGATGGCTTTAACTTATTAAAAAATGGTCATTTTAAAAATTTAGATTTAGCAAATATCGCTTCAGTTTGGCGAAATGGCTCAGTTATCCGTTCTTGGCTTTTAGAATTAATTCATGAAATTTTAATGAATGATCAAGACTTGAAAGATATTTCTGGAGAGGTTGCTGAAAGTGGCATGGGACGTTGGACGGTTGAAGATGCGCAAGAACATAACATCCCGATACCGCTTATAGAAGATGCACTTGCAATTCGATATTGGTCACAAAAAACGGGAGGCAATTACAGTACAAAAATTGTGGCTTTGTTACGCCATAAATTTGGTGGACATGCGGTAAAAAAGCTTTAAGATAGTCATATTGAATATTAATTATTTTATAGGATTATAATGAAAAAATTTTCTTTACTTGTAGTTTTATTGTTTTTAACTTTATCGTTGCAAAGTTTTGATAGTAAAATAACTTTTGATTTCGAAGCATCGAAAAAAGATATTTTTGAAGAAAAAAAATCAGATGAAGAGCAAGCTGTAGCAGAAAAAATAAAAAATGCTCAAAGAGGAATGTTAAAGCTTATTTTTGAAAAATTTAGAATAAGTGAAAAAGCTAAAAAAAATGGAAATGGTGAACAAGTAGATATTGCTATTGGAGCAGCCCAAAGGATATTTGAAGAAAGTGATGGTCTTTTTAAAGATTTGTGGATCAGGTTTCTTTCAGGAAATATATCATCAGAAAAATTTAATTTAGAACGATTGAAAATACTAGAAAAATTGCCAAGAAATGAAGATTACAAATATACTGACTATGATATGAAAATTTATTTTGGCAAAGGATTGGGTGTTGGTATCGCCGGTGGGGTTTTTGCTTCGCTTATTATTAAGTTGGTTTTATTGTCTTCTTAGTTATTAACTGAATCTTTGAGATAGCCTTTTTTTTGTTTTTTTATATATTGAATTTTTTTTCTTGGCCCATAATAGACTTATAATTCAGAATAATTTTACTGACAAAATCATTAATTAGTGTAGTAAAAAAAGGTTTTAGAGTGTTTTTATTCATGCAAGAAGTTTGATAGAATAAGATAATTGATTATCAATTAAAAATAGGAAGATTATTAATGAAAGTTATTGATATAAGTTGGCCTATTAGTGAGAAAATGACTGAATACAAAGACGGTAAAACAGTAAAGTTAACCCCCGTAAAGAGTATGGAAAATAATGGAGCGCGTGAATATAATTTAAGTATGAGTAATCATACAGGTACGCATGTTGATGCAGCCGCGCATTTTTTAGCCACTGGTCAAACTATTGACCGCATTGAACTTTCTTTGCTTGTGGGCCCATGCCGTGTATTAGATTTAACTTCTGTGGTTGATAAAATTACGCCGCAAGATTTAGAAGGATTTAATATTTCTCAGCATGAGATTATTTTATTAAAAACCACTAATAGTTTTCGAGAAGCTACCGATCGTTTTACTTATAGTTTTGTTTATATTGATAAAGAAGCAGCTGAATATTTAGTTGCTCAAAATATAAAAGCCATAGGCTTCGATTATTTAGGAATCGAACGTAATCAACCAGAGCATGAAACGCATAAAGCCTTTATGCAATTCAATATTCCTATTGTGGAAGGATTACGTTTGGGTGCTGTATCATCAGGAAATTATTTTTTTTGTTGTTTACCGCTTAATTGTACCGGTATCGATTCAGCACCAGCTCGCGCGATATTAATAGAAGATTTATAGTAATTTTATTTTTCTTGCCCAAGCATTTTTTTAGTTAATACCCGCATAATACCAAAAGCAAATTGTTCAGCAGCTTTTGGTCCGGTTGCAGTAACTACTAAATCATCAGTTACAATATCATGATTTTTTTCATAAATAGCGCCATTTCCAACTAAAATTGTTTCGAGTGCATTATCACCATCCCAACCAGTGGCCTTTAATCCTCGTAATGCATCAGCTTTTGCTAAAATGCGGGTTGAGATACAAATAGCGCCATAAGGAATTTTATGCTTTTTTGCTTGCGCAGCGATATGATAGCTTGTTGGGTTATCAAGGCAATCCATTGCACCAGGGCCACCGATAAAAAATACGCCATCATAATCAGTTACATCAAGTTTATCAATAGTTAGATCGACTGGCGTTGTTGATTTATCTTTGGCTATGGCTCCACCTGGTTTATCACTTGCGGTGAAAACACGAATTTTTGATTCTTCTAAAATTCTTTTTGGAACGCCATATTCTATGGGATGATAACCCTCGCTTGCCACAATAAACACCACTTTTTTTCCAGATAAATTAATCGACATTATTTTCCTTTTAAATCAATTTATTATTAATCTGGAGTTTAAGGATTTTTAGGTATGAGTGTCAACATTCTTATATTTTGCCGAATATATTTTTAAATCCTGATTCGATATATTACTTACCATGTTTAATGCATTAAAAAATATATCTTTATAGGGGATTTTTTGATCTATTGATTCAAGGTATATTGATGCGCTAATTGACTGCTTATATTTACCTATTCGTTTAATCGTTGTTTTGTCTGATAAGTTTTTGCGCATTCTGCCAAATGCGGTAAGAAATCTTTTATCTGCAGTACCGCTCCAATATGGGAAATATAAGTTTTTAATTTCAGTAAGTTCGGATAACCTACTAATACAATCAAAAATACGAATCGATGGTTGCATTACAATAAAATGATCAATAGTGCTTTTTCCATACAGTTTATTTAATGTTGGCATTAGAATATATTCAAGCCAAGTTTCTCCAGAAGGCCGTTGTGCCAGATAACCAGGGTCAATAACAATAACATTATTATTTTCATACATAACGGTAACAACACCATTATTGCATTTTAGAGGAACAACATCATTTTTTGGCTTATAGAGCTGTTTTAAAGATATGACAATCATTATAAATAATAGGATCCAATATAAGGTTTTACTGATTTGATTAAATTTATTTTTATGGATGAGTGCAAAAGCAGATAAAAGAATAAAAAAAATGATAAAAAAAGGTGGAATTGCAAAGCTTATAAGCCAAGAAGATGAGCCTTTACAAAGAACAGAAAAAATAAAATTAGATAATGTATTAAGAGCGATAACAATCCATTGATTTGGCAAATAAAAAACTTGAGTGAAAAATAATAAGGAAGCCAAGAATAAAAAAAGCATTAAAAAGGGTCCAAAAAAAATATTACTCATAAGGCCAATAAAAGAAAAAGCCTGTCCCCAATAGATTAAAATCGGTAATGAAATAATGCTTATACAAAGCTGTATTTCAAGAGCACGGATAATCCAGGAAAAATATTTTGATGTATATTGCGTTAATATTTTCATAAAAGAATAAACCTAAAAAAATCCTCAACTATTGCCTTTTTGGTTGAAAGTATACTACGATAACTAATGAGGACGATGCTCATGTAGAGCCCCAAAGGATACGGTGAAACCAATTTGGGATTGTGGGTATTGTCCTCTTCTTCTTAATAAATATAAATAATCTTGTAGGTTTCATAAAAATTTATTCTCAGTTTACTGAAAATAAGAATAAATAGATACCTTTGCCCTATATTCTATTGGAAATTTTAAAATGAATAATGTGGTATTTGCGGCAACCATTGATTTTTTGTTTCAGTTCAAATTAGAATATATGGTAGAGGGCGGATGTTTTTTGATTAGTAAAAGCAGGTCTTTGAATATCATTTTGTAGAAACGTCTGTCCTCGGGTTTAAAGTAAATTTAGGGTAAAAAAAGGAAAAAGTTATGAAAAGTATAAAAAAAAATTTAATTATTTTTACTATTTTTTTCAGTGTTTTTAATATTTCAAATCTTGTATCTTCTCAAAAGCCGACTCGTTTTATGAGAACTAATGGTACGCAATATAGCCCGGGTCCTATTATAGAAAAAGTATCTACAAATGGTGAACAAAATCTCATAGAGCATGCAACCATGATTAAGGGAAATTTGGAAGATGGGAATATTGAAGGTGCTTTAGCTACATTGTCTGAACATAAGGTTACGACTGGTAATGCAAAACTTAACAAAACTTATGATAATATAAAAAAACGTATAGGCATTGTTTTACAAGGTGGCACATTAACTGAAAAACAAATTTCTGATTTGCATAAAGATTTTACTATTTTAGCTGATGCGCATCCTGCTTTTGAAGAGATTCACAATTTAACAAATGCTGCAATATTTAAAAAAGCACATGAATTACACAAAAAAGGCTTGGCTATGTTAAAGACTGGTAATAATAAAGCTGCCATGGAAGTCTTAAATCAAACAAATTCATGGCTTAAATTACTAAGCCCGTATTTTGATAAGCTAGGTGAATCTGAGTTAACTGTTCAAAAAATAATTGAATTAAAAGAATAAATATTCATATTAATAGTGATAAAAAAATATGAAGTTACAAAATACGTTACAAACAATTAAAAATTATTTAAAAAACTTGGGGAAAAGTCCTATGTTGCCTTCAGTTTTAATAAGAAGTGGTGTGCCGATGCGTTCTGATGTCAAATATATAAAAGAAAAGAAAAAAGGTATAATTGGAAAATTTTGGGATCGTATATGGTCCTTTTTTTCCTAAAAAGATATTGGGTTTTTAAAAAAGAGAAAAATGTATAAAAAGCAAAAAAACCCTTGAAACTAAGCGTTATTTTCTATTATGATTAACTATGAAGAGGTAGTTTACACAAATGCATCAAAAATAGAGATTAAGTAATCATAAGGAGATAAAATGAAAAATCTTAAAAAGGCAATTTTACTCGTTGGTCTTGTTAGCATGATGTCAAACTTAAGTTTAGCAGCTGCTATTAGAGCCGGAAATTATAATAATAACGACGATATAGAGATGGATGATGATTTGGATGATGAAGAAGTTGAACTTGAAGAGGAAGTTGAGCTTGAAACAGACACAGATTAAGATGTGTACGCTTTATCTGGGACATTAATTTGTCCCAGAGCTAAATTTTAAAAGGGGTTGGTATATATGAAGATCATGAATTTGATTTTTTTCTTTAGTATATCAATCTCTTTTTTTATTTATCCAATGGCAGAAAATGTAATGATGGGTATGAAATATGAAGCGATGGTTACTCCTCAAGTTTTGTATAATATTGATGCAAACCATCGTGACTTACTAGAGCAAATTATTAGAGAAGCGTATCGAAGAGATACGGGGGAAGGGCGGTTAATCGCCTTAGGAAGAATAGGAATGTTAAATAGTGGTAATCGTGAACTTAATGCTGTTTTCATGAATATGGGTATAAGTTTAACTTTAATTAATAAAGATTCGGTTGGTATTTATCAGCAATTAGTACCCACCGTTAGTCTTATGCAGCAATATTTTAATACCTTGATTAGGCATTCATCAGGTTTGACTCATAAAATTTTTACTCGAATGAATAGGTTATTTCGATCTACTTTGTTTCTTAGAGCATGGGAGCTTTATCAAGAAGCATTATCGCTATTAAGAGTTCCGCAACAGGAACAAACATTGTATATGGAAATGTCTGTACCGCAACAAGCTTTACAATTAATTACTAGAGCACAAGCGCTCTTATTTCACTTAAAAGATACCAGCATTGAAGCGCGTGCACTTTATGACCAGTTAGACACCTATCAACCAGTACCATTTGCACGAGAAGCGCAAGCCATGGCAACAATGATGACAGGTGGTATGATGGAGGGTGGCTAATAAAATAAAAATCATTTTTAATTCCTGAATATTGCGTTATTATTTGAAAACTTTTATGGTAAAACAAAAAGTATGGATGATAATGTTAAGATATATTATTTGTTTACCACTATTTTTTGTCTTTCAATGGATAATTTCTACTGGTCAAACTGATTTGTTGCACCAAAAAGTCCGAAATAATTTTTTTCAAAAACTACCTCCAAATAAGCAAGTATATAATATTGCGCAGCTCATGTTGCGCAAGCAAAAAATGCAACGTTTGCAAAAACGTATAGTTAATATATTTCAGAAAGCTAAACAAGCGGAGTAAGATGAACAATCAACAATTACAAAAATTTTTAGAATATATAGCTTATAATGTACGAGTTTCTTCTATAAAAATGACGACCAAA
This sequence comes from Candidatus Babeliales bacterium, assembly GCA_040879965.1. Classification (NCBI taxonomy): domain Bacteria; class Candidatus Babeliae; order Candidatus Babeliales; species Candidatus Babeliales bacterium. Next base: position 55,760 of record JBBDJI010000007.1, read on the forward strand.
GCAGGATCAGGACATCCAACTTCAGCACTTTCTGCTGCCGATATTGTGGCAGCATTATTTTTTTATGCAATGCGCTTTGACCCTAAAAATCCAAATAATCCAAATAATGACCGATTTATTCTTTCAAAAGGGCACGCTGCGCCAGTTTTATATGCAATATGGAAAGAATTGGGCTTATTGAGCGAAGAAGATTTAATGACTTATCGGGAAATTGAATCAGTTCTTGAAGGCCATCCCACGCTACGTTTTTCACGTACTGAGGCGGCAACTGGTTCCTTGGGGCAGGGGCTTTCTATTGCTGCTGGTATGGCTTATGTAGCAAAAATGGATAAAAAAGATTTTTATACTTATTGTTTAATTGGTGATATGGAAAGCATGGAAGGTTCTATTTGGGAAGCAACTGAAATAGCAGCCTTTTATAAATTAAATCAACTCATTGGAATTCTTGATTGTAATCGTTTAGGACAAAGTGCACCAACAATTCATGAACATAATGTAAATCGGTATGCCAATAAATTTGATGCATTTGGTTGGCATGTGCTGATTGTGGATGGCCATAATATGCAAGAATTAATGCAAGCTTTAGATCAAGCGAAAACAGTTAAAAATAAACCATCAATTATCATAGCAAAAACTATTAAAGGATATGGCGTTACAAAAGCAGAAGATGAAGAAGGGTTTCATGGCAAGCCATTCAAAAAGGAAAACTTAGATAAGGTTTTAAATAGTTTAGAACAACACTTTAAAGAGGCTGCACATTACACCGGTGGATTTGAATGGAAACCAACATTGCCTGAAATGGATTCAATACCAAAACATAAGCCAATTACTTTACCAGTATCCGATTACAAAAAAGATGATAAACAGCCGACACGTAAGGCTTATGGGCAAGCAATTGCAGCAGTGGGTGATGTAAGCAAGCAAGCTGTAAGTTTGGATGCGGAAGTTAAAAATTCTACTTATGCGGAAATTTTTGAAGAAAAACACCCCGATCGATTTGTGCAGTGTTTTATTGCAGAACAAAATATGATTGGTATGGCAGTTGGCATGGCTAGACTTGGCAAAATTCCATTTGCTTCAACGTTTGGTGCATTTTTCACGCGTGCTTTTGATCAAATAAGAATGGCTGCTATTGGCCAATCACCTTTACGATTAACTGGTTCACATGCCGGTGTTTCGATAGGACAAGATGGCCCTTCTCAGATGGCCCTTGAAGATATTGCCATCATGCGTACGCTACCAGATTCTGTAGTACTTTATCCTAGTGATGCGGTAAGTACTTATAAATTGGTTGAGCTTATGGCAAATCGTAATGATGGGATTACCTATTTACGGACTACTCGAATGGCAACTCCGATTTTATATAAAAATGACGAGCAATTTTCAATAGGCAGTTGTAAAGTGTTGCATCAGAGCGATCATGATGCTGCCTGTGTTATAGGTGCTGGTGTCACCTTGCATGAAGCGTTAAAAGCATATAATCAGTTAAAAATGGAAAATATTTATATTGCAGTGATCGATTTATATTCGATTAAACCACTCGCGCATGAAGTGCTTTTACGGGTTGGAAAACAGGCAAAAAAAAGGATTATTACCGTAGAGGATCATTATCTAGAAGGGGGCATTGGTCAAGCCGTAACCTATGATTTACGGAATGATAACTTAGATATTCAGTGCTTAGCGGTAGAAAAGCTCCCACGGTCTGGTTTGCCAGAAATATTGATGCACTGGGAAAAAATTGATTCAGCTGCTATAATAGAAGCAGTAAAGAAAAAACTATAAATATGGATGGTTTCTATGGGTTATTTTCAAATTGTATCAATTTTTATTCTTTTGTGTTCAATTGGGCTCCATGGCCGAAGTAGTAATGTAATAGAGCATATTCGTGCTACTGAGCATTATTTTAAAAAACAGTTAGGTAAATATAAACGTGAAATTAGTGCTAATATTGGGTTAGTGCTTTCAAAGAATCAAAAACATATTGCTCATGAGGGCGTTCGGGTTGATCAGCTTAATATGAGACATATTGCTTTGGGTAATTTGAATAAAAAACAATTAAAATTAACTGGTTTGCATACTGATCAATTTTGCCCAGAAAAAATTAAAAAAGTTATTATTCCGCCCAATGAAAAAGGTATTTGGTTGGGTCAATGGAAAGATGAAAGATCTAATTTAGCTAAAATTTCAAGTTTTTTCCCTTCATTATGGTCTGCATCAGTAATTGTTGATAACATTATTGAATCATTAGCTCACATTAAAGGGATAAAATTAGTTAGAAATGGTGTACGCATTTTAGGTAAAACAAGCAATGACATTAATATAGAATTGTTTATTAAGCCTGATGGTACTATTCAAACTGCGTTTCCAAGAATTAATCCCAAAAAAATTTAGTGTTAACTGGTAATTTGCCCAATGCCTGTTGATTACCAAGAATTACATGCGCTGCCGTGCGTTGTGCTTCAGGATCATTTTCATAGGCTAAAAGAAGTATGTTTTCTTTCTCAAATAACCGTAAGCTATAAGGGCTTCCAAAAATAGTTATTATTATTTTTTTCCCTTTGTTTTTTAAATCATTAATAAATTGGTGCGTTTTTTCATGAATGCCAAAATTAGTTTTAATATTTTGATTCATACCTAATAGCGCAATAATAATTGTTTTTTTATTATTAATTTTTTGCATAACATAATCGATAGTTTGCTGCGGCATGTCGGTAGAAATATGAAATGAAGGGATATTCATTGCTGATTTTAATATTTTTTCAAATTCGCTCGGAATAGTACCACCAATTTGAATAAGAACCGAATCATCATATTTTTTACTAGCTAGAGGGATCAAATTTTGTTCGTCAGTAACTACGCTGGTAGCATTATTAAAAAGAGCTTGTTTTAATTGATGCGCATAAAATGTGTTAATTACAAGGGTATTTTTGTTATCAACAAAACGCGATGTATGTACATTCATTCTTTCTTTTGCTTTTAATATTTTTAATACCCGTTGATTTAATTCTTCTTCAGATATGACTTTGTCTTCAATGGCTTGTTCTATTAATGCAACTGTTTTTGGTACATCAAGCGGACACAATATAATATCTGCACCAGCCAAAAAAGCCTTAAATTCAGCATAACCGGGTTTGTGATATTTGGTGATTCCCTTCATGCCCATACCATCGGTAACAACAAGGCCTGAAAAGCCAAGTTCTTTTTTGAGTAAATCAGTAACAATTGGATAAGATAAACTTGATGGCAAATAAGGTGTGCTATCTAATGCGGGGATTTTTAAATGAGCAGTCATTATGGCAGCAATACCTGCGTTAATAAGTTGTTTAAATGGATAGAATTCATTTTCATATAATTCTTCACGTGTTTGTAAAACCAGCGGTAATTTTGCATGAGAATCAGTATAAGTATTGCCATGACCTGTAAAATGTTTTCCACATGCTAAAATACCAGCGTCTTGCATACCTTGCATTAAAAGTATGCCATATTGAGCGACACGTTTTTTATCGTCACCAAAAGAACGCATATGGATAATTGGATTTTCAGGATTAGTATTAATATCTATTACGGGCGCAAAATTAATATGCACACCTATTTTTTTACATTGCCGACCAATTTCATAACCAAGATCATATATCAGTGATTCATCTTGAATGGCACCGAGCGTCATATTTCGAGGAAAAGAAATGCCATCATATAATCGCATGCCAAGCCCCCACTCAGCATCTTGTCCAATCAATAAGGGAATGGTACTTATTTTTTGGAAAAGATTCGTTAGCATGATTTGTTGATTAATATTTTGTTTGTATAAAAAAATAAGACCACCAATGTGATATTCTTTAATGAGTTTTTCAATGTAATCATGATTCATTAAATAAGGCGATTCAAGGATTGCTTTTGCAATAGTTTCTTCATGCATATGTAAATTGGCACATGTTGCGACCATAAATAATTGTCCGATTTTTTCACGCAGGCTCATGGTTGTGAGTGTTTTTTCTGCCCATGATTGATTTTGTGCACAAAGCATTGAAGATATAAGAATATTTAAAATAAGAAACCAATAATACTGCATATATACTATCCTTTTTTTTTAAAAGCAATTATCGACTTTTTAAAGATAGCGAATATGGTTTTTCTTGAATAGTTTTTTTATTTTGTCTTTTCTCCAATTGATCAAGAATAGTTGGTAATAAAGATAAAAATTTCTGAAGCATAAACTCGATATGAAAAATATTACGCCCATCAATTTTAATTTGCGCTTGAATAAGTCGTTTAGTTGGCGCAAAAATTCGTTCAGAAAACCAAGGAATATTTTTTTGTTTATCATAAGCATCTTGCATGTCATGAATATCTTTAGAATAAAGACCCTGAGGGTCTAAAACTTGTATGGTATCAAAAGCAGAATATAGAGAAATAATTTGCTGAAATATTGGATCTTCTAAATATTGCTTAGTGCGTTCTTGCACAGGGCATGCAAGCAAAATAAGTTCGCAAATAGTTAAATCATTTTTATTGTTAATTTTAGAAAGAGTTAATGCAACATTTCCTCCGTGGCTATGCGCAATAATTCGGATGAAAGGTTCAAAACCATATTTTTTTTTATAGTTTGTTATTAATTTTTTCAAATCCGCATAAAGATCTTCAGCTGCTTTTTTGCGTGCCTGAAAACTTAATTTGCCTGACCAACCAAAAAGATAGAAAGTTTTTAGCGGGAATCGTTTAGGGTCTGCCTTTGCGAGTATTTGTGCAATTTGATTATGATGATAGCTTTCATCAAGTTCAGTTGCCAAATTCAAACCAGGCTTACAATAAAAAAATTTAGGCAAAAAATAATCCGGAAAAAAGAGTGTACCATGTATCCATACGGTAACAGGTAAAGCTTGTTGCTTTTTTATCTGTTTTTTTTGAATATCGGAATATATGTAAATACCTGCTATAAATAGTAGAGCAAATAGTAATAAGAGGCAATACAACCAATACATTGTTCTTTCCATTAATTTCCCCCTAATGTTTTCTCTAAATATAATTTAATGAAACTTTAAAATTTAGTCAAAATAAAGTAATTATGCTGTTGACAATTGAAAAATATATTCTATTATTTAAACAAATAATTACATTTTGTGGCTCAGCTATTTAATAACAAAGAGAAAGATTTACTGTGATGGAAATAATAATAGGAATAATAATTTTTACGGTATTAAGTATATCGCTATTACTGTTCAAATCTATTTATTTGGTTACGCAAGCAGAAGTTGTGGTTATTGAACGTTTTGGTAAATATAATCGTACACTTGTCCCTGGATTTAATTTAGTTGTGCCATTTGTGGATAACCCTTGCCGTGTTATTTGGACATATCTTATCTCAGATGATAACGGAAAACATTATATCCGTTACTCAAAAGTTATTGAGAAAATAGATTTGCGAGAATCGGTATATGATTTTCCTAAGCAGAATGTGATTACACGTGATAATGTAACCATGGAAATTAATGCGTTGCTTTATTATCAAATTACTGATCCAAAAGCAGCCGTTTATGAAGTATCTAATTTGCCTGAAGCAATTGAAAAGCTAACACAAACGACATTACGTAATGTTATCGGTTCAATGGATTTGGATGAAAGTCTTGTTTCTCGTGATAGTATTAATGAAAAATTACGTGTGATTTTAGATGAGGCAACCGATAAATGGGGCGTAAAAGTTAATCGTGTAGAATTACAAGAAGTTAAGCCACCAGCGGACATCCGTCAAGCTATGGAAAAGCAGATGCGCGCCGAGCGTGATCGACGTGCCATAATTTTAGCGGCAGAAGGAAGTAAGCGCGCTGCAATTTTAGAAGCTGAAGGCATGCAAGAATCTAGTGTTTTGCGAGCTAAAGGTGAAGCGGAAGCACGCATAGTTATTGCGCAAGCGGAAACAAAGGCGGTTGAAATAATTAAAGCAATAATGCCAGAGCAAGATCCATTACCATATTTAATTGCGATGCAATATATTAAAGCATTACCAGAAATGGCTAAAGGTAAGAATGATAAACTCATTGTTGTGCCATATGAGGCTACTTCATTAATTGGATCTTTATCTTCGATTAAAACGATATTTGATAAAATACAATAGAAAAAGGCGCCAATTATGGTGCCTTTTTCTAAATTTGGCTATTATTTTAAAAGATTTGTAAGTGATCTTAAACTGCCAGTAAGTTTTTCTAACTCATTTGATAACGCTTTGAATGCTATCTGTTCGGCTTCTTTGCGCTTGCGTTCTTTTTCTAGTTTTTGCCATAATTCATATTCTGATCTTGTTATCGTTGTTTTTTGGTAAATAAAAAGATAGCCTGTTCCTTCGGTGGCTGATCCAGTAATGTCATTTGGTATATTTTCTCTAGAAATGTTTACCGGAGTTATTACGCTATCATTACACTTATACCATTGTTCATTAGTTTTTACATAGGCCCAATAATGTCCTCCTTTCGCGGTTCCTCCTTGTATAATTACTCCGATAAGTTCATAGTGTTTGTTTTCTGGATCTTTTGGTCTAGTAAACAGAAATTCTGATATATTAATTTTTAAAGGGATATCAATTTTATGAGTTAATTTTTGTGTTTGTGTAGAAGAAATATATTGATATCTTTTTAAGGTAATCTGTAAAATTTCTGGTGAATTGAGTAGTTTGAATTGTTTAGTACAATCAAGTCTGTTTTTGTTTGTAAAAGTATCACGGTAGGGGTCTTGAGGATCAGAGAATTTCTCTTTTTTAAAAAAACTTTCAAGACAAGCCATAAGAGAGGTTAAGGGAATTTCGTCATCGATTACTTCTACTTTTATTGATAAATCTGATTCAGGAGGAAGTCCTTTGGTTGAAGCTGAAAAGCCTTCAATTGCAGGGCACTCAATAATTGGTTTCAGATAAAGTTTAAATAATACTCTAATCGATCTTTGTAGCGCAGTATTTGCCAGAAGATCATTTAAAAGATAAAAGAAAAATTCAGTTGCATCTTCTTGAGCACCACACTTAAATCCTGGAATTTTTTCTGGTGCTTCCTTATCCAATTCGCCTAAAACGGTGTCACACGAAAAAATATGTGGTCTATTTTCTTTTTCAAATTCTTTTATCAATTCTGTGTAAAGATAACTCAGTGATCTGGTACTTGATGAATAAGGATTCGGATTTGCTGTTAAAATGTTTGTAAGAGGGTTAATATTATAAAGAGCTTGAATTGAAGCATTTAAAAAGCAAGTATTGCCACAATTTGCTAAACCAGGAGGCTGTGGTTTTAATTGAATAAAGCTAATTATAAAAATAATAAATAATATTTTTTTCATTGTACTATTTCCTTTTTTTTATTTCATCTGTTCTTTTCCAAGCAAAAGCATATAAAAAATAAATCTTTGAAAGCAATTATTGTGATGTCTCTGTTTTATTTCTTTGTATATTTAATCAAGAAAGTTGTTAATATTTTAAATAAAAAGAATTTTGGCAGAGATTAAAAAGCGTAATTTATCGAAAAAGACTCAGTTTAACTATGAGAAGAAAAATTTGACTATTTTTTTGGAGGCTGCCTTAATTGAATGGAGGAAAATATGGAGGTTTCTAGAACTGGAGGTTCTTAGAAGTTTAAAGCAGCCCCCCTTCTTCCTAGCAAGCTAGGATCTATATCTAAGATACCATAAAAGTTTCAAATTGCAAATATTTCCTCCTGTCAAAATTAATTATTTTTCTGATCTGGTATTAGGCTGATTATAAGGCCAGATGAGTTTTCAGGGTTTGCTTCATGTTTAACATGATATCCAGCAAAACCGCTTAATGGATATGTTTGGATAGAAAGTAAGCCAATTGCTTGCTGCCAAGTCCAGGTTTTATCTTTTTTGGTAATAGGGGTAGGGGTAGCTATTTGTTTCGTTCCAGGTTCAAGTATCACCGGCCCATATTTTAGGGGAATTCTTCCACGTCTTATGAGAGTTCCTAGTTTTTTAATTTTTCCGGAAGGACAATTAAATTCAATAACAATTTTGATTGGTTTATCAGTCTTATTTTTAATAAGAGGTCGCATAAAGGATCCTGGCTCCTCCGCAATGAGCGGTATAACATTTAAGAAAGAAAAAAAAGTGAAAATTAAGAATATTATCAGCATTATCATGTCCTTTTGAGTTAGGTTTTTTTCTAGGGACTATAATATGATTTGGTAATTGAGTAAATATTTTTTTATTATTCGTATAATTCTTTTCGAGTTAATTGAATTGCATTGTTCATTAATTTAATCACGTCTTTAGTTTCTAATGGCGTTGTTTCCAACGAAAAATCCCATTGTTCATTGCTCGTTTTTTGGGGTTCTTCCAATCGAGAATAGCGATTAAACCAGATACCATCATGATGCTGCCATAGGTTTTTTATTTTTGAAAAATCAGTATCTTTTTGTAGTTTTGAAAAAAGTAAAACCGGCATGTGATAAAGATAGATTTGATTTTTTTTAAGCCATTGATAATGGGCATAAAAATTATTATTAAAAGTGGCTAAAATAAGCGGTTCTTGTGCCGAGCTAAGCCCAGCCATGATGCCTTTATACAACCATGAGTGGGGTAGTGTAATATTATAAGCAGCAATAAGTGCAGTAGGTAGTTTGTTATTAATATGATTTTTAATTTTTTTGCCGATATTTTTTGCTTCTTGTTTTAAAACTCCAAAATAATTTTGCAATTGATTATGCTCAATTAAATACTTAACCCGATCGTTAACTTTGTTAAGTTTAGCCAAGTTTGGATTATTGTCTGCTATATAAAATTTTTGCCAAGCAAGATCAGAAAAATCCATTAAATTAGTATATTGGCCAGTTTGATTTTGCGCATGATACATTTCAAAGTCTAAGAAAATGCCAGCAAGCGGCAGATTATTACTGATGTTATGTTGCCATTCTTCGTAAAAACGATCAAAAACTTCAATAACCTCTTTTTGCCAGTAATTTTCAAAATCTAATGGACTTGGGACTTTAGTATAATTTTTACCATACATATCTTTTGTGCTTTCTACAGGAGCCTTGGTGCCAAAATTACCTGAGATTTCCATGCCAATAAAAACATGAGGAAGTGGTAATTTTAATTCAATCGATTTTTGTTTGAGTGCAGCAGTAAATCGAAAAATACTTTCAAGAAATTCTTTTTTTTGTTCAGAGGTTTTAAAAGCATTATCGCTGAAATATATTTCCGGGTTAAGTTGTAGCCAGAGCATGTTTAATCCCGATTTTAACAATCTTTCAGCTACTTCATTCTCTTTGCCATTAAATGGGTCTATTGCCATCCAACCGCATGCAATACCTTCTTTTTCAATCCAATAATATTTTGGGAATACTGTTTGTTTTCGTTCTTGTTGAGCACGTTTTTTTTCTGCCAGACTGAATTCTGGAGTCAATTTTTTTGGGAATACTGTTTTATTTTTATGTGATCCAGTAAGAGTATGAAATATTGCAAAAACTTCTTGCAAACCAGAAAGTAATGCTAGTCTTAATTGAAAATCTACCGGGTTAAGAGTAAAGTTTTCGGCAATATCGGCGAAGGTTAGGTATTGTGCGCTCGTAATAATAAAATCATTACCAGTAGCAAGATTTTTAGTATGAAAACCAAGTGGATATAAAGGTGAAATTTTTGGATATGCTTCAAAAATACTACGATCTGGCAATGGTTTAATTATATTGTTTTTAACTTTTTTATTGTGAAGAATATTGAGCAGTGTGTTTTTATTTTCTCGTTCCATTAATAAGGCTGTATCATAGCGATAACTTTTGCTTGCACCAGAATAAAGTAGGTGTGTGAGTAATTCTTTGGTAGATTGATCTAAAGGAGAAGTACTAAATACGCCCATTTTCTTTAAAATTTTCTGTACATACGAAAGTCCAATAGCAACATGATTGCCAACTGATGGTAATGCAATCATAATAACTTTATTCTTTTGATTTTTGATTATTTCAAAAACTTGATATATCTGTTTTAACAATGGACTTCTTATTTTATGTTTTTGTGCAAGTTCTCGTGATGTAGCACTTAAAAAAGCCGGATCAAGAATTAAAAGTATTGCTTGAGCATGTTCAATATCGTCTTTTGATACTGCAGTGATATGACGAAAATCGGGCAAAAAACCTACTGACTGCGCTAAAACATGAGTATTGCGATAAACATAAGGATGATTAAGTGCAGAATCAATAATGAGAAGTTTTTCATCCGCAGATAAGCAATGATAATTAAATAAAGAGCCAATAAAGCTAATAACTAATATTTTTGAAAAATTCATAACAACCGACTAAAAGAATTATAAACAATTTACTATTTAGATAATAAATGATTTGGATGGATGTTGCAATGATATAAATAAATTCAAATTTAAAATATATATTTAAAAGTTAAACCAGGAGTTGATAGAAATTCAAAAAAAACGTATAATTTAAGATGATTTATAGGTTAATGTAATAAAGGGATTTTTGATGAAAAGATATTTAGCTTTTTTAATGATTTTTTGTTTTAGTTTTAATTGCTTTGGGATGGAAGAGATTCGAGTAAAAGAGCAATCTTCAAAAGAGTCTAAAAAAGAGAATGAAGAATATAATAATCCTACTAGAGTTGTAGAACCAGATGATGATAATAATACTCAATATGATGCAAAAAAGTATAAAATTAATTTTGGTGGAAATCCTGTAGATAATGTTAATATCGGTCTTAATATTGACATTGATCAAAAAAAACCAGCAAAACCAGAACATCCTTTAATGAAACAAATTATAAGTCATACTCTAAACGGAATTGCTGCTGGCGCAAGTCAGACAACTGGACAATTATTAGTTCAACTTGTAGTTCAACACGGTTCAGACTTTTATAAATATATATCTCCAAATCCGCAAGAAGTAGTTGTAAAAGAGCAAGAACTTGGCAGTATTAAACAAGCTGCTCTTACACAGTTAAAAAATCTATTTGATAAAAATAAGCAATTTATAGGAACACTACCGATTGATCAAAAAATAAAAAATCAATTATTGGCAGAAAACCAGCAAAAATTGGCAGAAATTCTTTCAAGTGATTATCAAGCGCAAAAAAATGAAAAAGCTACTTGTGAAGATTTGCGAAAAGCAAATAATATTCTAAGTAATAATATTATAGTGATAAGTAATATTATGGATGAATGTAATAAAGCAAAAACAAAAGAAGAAAAAGAGTTTTGGCAAAAACGTTTTATCCAAGAGCAATTATCTTTTCATGAGCAACTTGTTAAATCAGCTAAACAAGAAGAAAATCAATTTAAAAAAGTATTATCAAAAAGTACCCCATACGTTGCGTGTGTAGCCGGTGGCGTTGCTACTGGTGTTGCTGGAACAGTAGGGTTGCTAGCAATGCTTGCCCCAAAGTAATTAAATAAAAATATTAAAAAAAAGAAATAAAAAGGCCCTCAAATGAGGGCCTTTTTTTATGATTCATTTTGTACATAATAACGGTATGTTTTAGAAATCCAATATGCTAAAGTATCAATTAATCGTGCGATATCCCAAGTTACGACTGTATGGAAAAAATTATACGATTGTGTTTGTGATTTAATATTGAGCTTATCTTGGTATTTTTCAGGAAAATGTTTATAGATTGCTTGATGAATTAAATTAATCATTTCTGGTGCTATTTTATTAAATTTTTTAGTAGCGCCATGCTTGCTATAAATGCCATATAAAGTTTCAAACGATGGTTGTAGTGTAGCCGGAGTAAATGGCTTATTAGTTGACCAATGTTTTATAAATTTTTTAAGAATTTTATAGTTAATGCGATATTCTATAGCATGGTTTACTATGCGGTATACACCGTAACCAGAAAGTATTGTTGAAAGTGGGACGCCAAATGTACGCGCAAGTAATTGATATTGCACATCATCCTTTTGCTTTGGAATATAATTTAAACTAAGCATATCAGTGGCATAGCCAGCAGTAATGCCAACGCTCAATGTAGGTAGATATCTTTTAAAATAATTTAGGATAGTCGTTGATTCCTTTTGCGCATTGATTATAAACGTGTATTCCATGAAGTCCCATGGCTGATTAATAAATAATTCTTTGATTGGATCTACGGTGTAGCTTTGATGAAAAGTACCTATTATTATACTTATTAACAATAATTTTTTCATATTTTTTCCTACAAATAATGTTTTTCAAAAACCCAGGTAGTGAGTAATAACACGAACATGCACCAAACAAGCAAATAAAGTATACCAAAAAATAACGGTAATATAGGTATCGGAAGTTGATATATTATTATACTTTTAATATCCAATAGTTGTAAATCAGGCAAAAAATAATATAGCATTGAGCCAAACATACTGAGCGATGTTTTTGATATTGCAAGATACCATGTTTGTATCGAATAGCATACAATATATGTAGCACTGGTTGCAAAATAAGCAAGTGTCGAAGAAAATAATAAAGAATATAAGAAGCCAAAGATACTTATGAAGATACCTTCTAAGGCGATTAAAATATAAGCAGGAAGTAAGTATAAAAACCATTGATTGGTTAAATAAAAACCTAATAAAACTGAACTTCCATAAAAAATAATTGCGCTCATGATAAAAATAATAAAAAAACCTAATACAGAACTAATAATGAAAGTTGCCCGAGAAATATTTTTAGTTAGAAAAAAAGCAAAAGTATTATAATTTTGCTGCCTTTTTAAAAAAGGTATCGCAAATAAAATTATAAATGAAAAACTAAATAATTGATATGCGAACAGTGCGCTATCAAGATAAATTTTATGATAACTTCCAATAAGAGATTGTCCAATTACATGTGCAACCCCATGAATTCCGCAAAATATTGCCAAAGCAAATGATATAATGCGATGATGAAGACAATCTTTAATGGTATATTCAGCTATAATTAGCAATGGCGACATGAACGAGCACGCAGCGCGTGTTTTTTAGTGTGGCGTTGTCGTGCTAGGCTTATCATGAGTGCTAAAGCAATTCGTTTAAGAACTAATGGCGTTTCGGCCTGCATACGGCTTCTTGTTACAGTTTGTGCAACAGAGACAATGCCGTCGATCATATTTGCCACATGTGTTGTAACATTTTCTTTATTGTGAGGATCTAAAAGAACTTTGCCAAAATTTCCTAAAATTGAAACAAAATGAGCAAATAAAGCTTGATCCATTAGCTTATCTCGTTCAAGAGGATTTATAGGAACTGAGGTATTAGAAGGAGGCGTTGGTACAGGAACATATACTACTTGTTCTGATTGAGAACGAATTTTTTGGCGTGGTGCAGCGAGATTATTTTGAATTATTCCTAGAAACAACAATAAAAAAAATAGTCCATACTTCATAAAAAACATCTCCTTTTTTCTGTATTCTATTGAGGAGAGTTTTTTAAAGTCAATGTTCTATGAAAAGTAAGATGTTTTTACTACAAAAAAAATAGAAATTCCCATGACTTTAAATCATGGGAATAATTTTATGTTTCTTGATCATTTTTTTCTTGAAAAATGCGAACTTGTAAAACGCGTTTAGGGCTAGCCTGTTGCACATGAAAATAGTATCCCTTATATAAAATGCGTTCTCCGGTTTTTGGTAAATGTTGCAATTGTTCAGTTAAAAATCCACCGATCGTAACTGCTGTTTCTACATCAAATGTAATATCAAGAACACGTGCTAAAGAATCTAAATCAACACTACCATCAACAAGCCAATCGCTTTCCTTCAATGGAATTATTTTTTCTGGTACTGCTTCATATTCATCACGGATTTCACCTACAATTTCTTCTAAAATATCTTCCAGCGTAGCAAGACCAGTGATGCTACCATATTCATTAAGTACGAGCGCGATATGCATACGATTTTGTCTGAATTCTCGCAAAAGTTGATTGATTTTCATACTTTCTGGTACAAAAAGAATTGGTCGAATTAAGTCTTCAAGCGGTTTTTCTTGATCTTTAGTCATGCATACAAAAATATCTTTTTGTAAAACCATACCGATAATATTATCTTTTGATTCACGATATACCGGTAGTCGTGAAAATTGATATTCTGAAAATACATCGAATGATTGTTTGATAGTGGAATCTACATCAAGCATTACAATATCAATTGCTGGTACCATTATTTCTTTAGCTTGTTTACTGCCAAGTTTAAAAATGCTTTGAAGCATTGCAGTTTTTTCGCGTTCCATTAATCCTTTTTCATTGATGTAATCAATTAGAAAACGAATTTCACGTTCAGAAACTACCGATTCAGTTGGTATAGTAGATCCGCCAACAAAACTTACTAATAAAGAGGAAAAACGAATTAATAACGTTACGAATGGATACAAAATATAAAAAATTATATTGGTAAACCACAGGGTTGATTTAAAAAGTCTTTCGCCATATATTTTTGCAAAGTTTTTTGGAATTACTTCACCAAAAATCAAAATAGAACTGGTAGCAATACCAATCCCAAGAGAAAAACCAAGCCCACCCGATAATTGTAATCGAGTAAAAATATTTTCCATGATATTAGTTATTAATGCTGCGGCGGTCACATTTGCTAAACTACTTGCAATTAGAATAGATATCAGCACTTGTTGAGGACGTTCTTCTAATGTTTTAAATAATGCTTGATAACGTGGTGTAGTTGTTGCAAGTTCTTTCAATTTAAATAACCGTAAAGCAGTTACTGTAGTTTCCAAAAAGGAAAATAGAGCACATGCCATAAGCGAAATAACAAATGCAATAAATTCTGTATACATAAAGTTATTTACATACGAATCTGGCTGCATAGATTATATATATCCTTTTCTTAATTTAATATTCATTATTCTATGGAATCACCCGAAATATTATCATATTCTTTATCAAAAAACGATTGCAACTTTTTGCTGCGCGATGGATGACGTAGTTTACGCAATGCCTTTACTTCAATTTGACGAATACGTTCACGGGTTACTGAAAAATCCTTACCTACTTCTTCAAGTGTATGCTCTGAAGCAACATCAATGCCAAAACGCATCTTGAGCACTTTTTCTTCCCGAGGAGTTAATGTTTTAAGCACTTCTCGTACTCGTTCCTTAAGATCATTACTGGTTACAGTATCAGCAGGAGAGAAATCATTTTCATTTTCAATAAAGTCTTTTATAAACGCATCTTCACTATCACCAACTGGTGTTTCAAGTGATACAGGTTCTTTAGAAATTTTGATAATATTCTTAATTTTCTTTTCATCAATATTAAGTTCTTTTGCAAGTTCAGTATGTGTTGGTTCTCGACCATTTTCTTGCACGAATACCCGCTTAATTTTGTTAATTTTATTAAGTGTTTCCACCATATGAACCGGTACGCGAATAGTTCTTGATTGATCGGCAATCGCACGAGTAATTGCTTGTCTGATCCACCAAGTTGCATAAGTTGAAAATTTATATCCACGTTCAAATTCGAACTTCTCAACCGCCTTCATTAAGCCGATATTACCTTCTTGAATCAAATCAAGAAAATGAAGGCCTTTATTGATATATTTTTTGGCAATATTTACCACTAAACGAAGATTTGCTTTTGCCAAATCATCTTTTGCTTGTTTATCTTTTTGAAGTCCGATTTGAAGTTGTTGAAAATAAGTACGAACTAATTCAAGCGGTAAGCCAATTTCATTTTCAATTTTTTTAATTAATTTTTGAGCGGCACGAATATTTCGTTCAATTGCTTCTTTTTCTTGCAATTGTTCTTCGGTAGGATCTTTTATTAATTGCAAGTTTTTTAAACGAATTTCGTCACGCTTAATTTCTTGTTGACGTTCTTCTATTTTGTTGACGTTCTTTTCAAGTCGTTTGGCAAATTTACGAATCAATTTATTCGATAATTTAATCGATTGAATTGTTTTGCTAATTTCTTCTTTATTTTGCCGAACTTTTTCAAGCATTTCCTGCTTTTTTTCTTCACTATCAAGCTTGCCACGATAACTTAAGTAGATTTTTTCTTCGTTAGCAATTAAGTCTTTAATAACATTGATAGTTTGCAGTAATGTGTGCTTTTCCTCTTCAATTTTTGGTAAATTTTCAGGACCGAATTCTGAAAATTGGATAATATCTTTAAGAGGAACCGTATCTTTTTGTAATTTTTCACCAATTGAAATAAATTCTTTGTGGATGAAAGGGAAGCGAGAGAGTGATTCTATTGATTCACGTTTTCCTGATGCTATTTGATCAGCAATAATTTTTTCAGTTTTTTTGTTCAATAATGGAATTTTACCAATTTCTCGTAAATATACTTTTACGCCATCAGTAAGTTGAGCTACACCGGCTGGTTCACGAACGGTAATAACTTCCTCTTCTTCTTCAGCTTCTGCTTCTTCAGAAGGTTCATCTGTATCTTCATCAGATTCGCCTTCAAAATCGAGTTCTTCAAATTTTGGCTTTACGCCTTTTTCTTCATCTTTTTGAAAATCATCGAGCGTGAGAGTACTTTCAAGCTCATCATGAGCAATAATATCAATACCTTCTTTATCAAGAAGGCGGAGTAATTCATGAGCATCTTTCTCAGAAAGTTGGTAGCGTTGACCAAATTCAACTAGTTCTTCGTAAGTGAGTGCACCACTTCGCTGTCCTTTTTCCAGAACAACTTTAAAAATACCAGTTTTAACATCGGTTTCTTTATCTTCCATTTTTATTGGAACATCTTTTTTTGCAGGCATATCTTTTTTTGCAGGCATATCTTTTTTTGGCTGTGCTAATTTTTTTGTTTTTTTAGTATCAATTTCTTTTTTTTCTATTTTTTTTGAGATTACTTTTTTTATCATACGAGTCCCTTATGCAATAACTTTTTTTTCAATTCTTGAAATTGATGCAAAATTTGCCGCATTGTTTTTTCATCTTGTGCTTGTTTAGCTCGTGCAAGTTTTATTTTGGTATCCATGACAAATGATTTCCAATTTTTTTTTTGAAATTGCTCAAGTAAATACTCAAAGTTTTCTGGTCCTTCATACTCCTGACATTCAAGTAGGAGATGACTAATTAATATTTTTTCTTTTTCATTGAGCACATCAAAAAATTGAACGAAATCAAATTGATTGGTACCTCCTTTTTTTTCTGTTTTTATTTTTTTAAAAAATACCTGCAAGGGCTGACTTAAATATGTTTCTACATACGTTTCATCTTCTGGCTGCATCAAATCCACATTATTTATTATAACAGAAAATAATTTTTTTTCCAAGATTGGTATTTCTTGCAATATGGTCTTTAGGGTAATATTTTCAGAGTTTTCAACTTCTTTATCTGGTTCTTGATAAGAGTTAAGGGGTTTTTGGGTTTGTTTTGCCAGCAGAATAAGTTCTTTTTTTAATGATAGCAGGGGAATATCAAAGGCTTTAGAAGCCCGCTGTAAGAGCATTTCTTTTTTTAATGCATCAGGTATAGTTACAATAATATTCATTAAATGACGAATGGTTGTCACTTTTTCGTTAATTGTTTTTTCAAAAAAGCCTTCAGTACTTGATTGAAGGCAAAATAGAAAAATATCCTCTGATTGAGCGATTAATGAAGGCAAGTCAGCACCTTTTTGCAAAAAAGAGGCAGGATCTTCTCCTTGAGGGAGCTTGATTATATTGAGCTCTAAATTAGTTTGCCAACTGAGTTCAGTAAGGCGAAGTGCCGCCTTTTGACCAGCTTTATCGCCATCATATAATACAAACAAGGTATCGGCATAACGAGAAATTCGTTTTAGATGTTCCAGGGTGCAGGCAGTGCCAAGTGTTGCTACAGTGTTTAAAAATCCATGTTGAGCCATTGCCAGACAGTCAGTATATCCTTCTACTAAAAATACTGCTTCTTTTTGCTGAATTGCTTTTTTTGCTTGATCAAGGCCAAAAAGTAATGACCCCTTTAAAAAGTATTTATTTTCTCGTGAATTATAATATTTAGGGCGATCATCATCTTTTTTATAGACACGCCCACCAAACCCACATATTCGCCCCAGATTATCTTTTATCGGGAATATTATGCGCTCTTCAAAGGGAGAATATAAAATGTTTTTCCCTTCGCATATTAGATTTGCAACGATGAGGTCTTCAATTAAAAAATTGTTTTTTTGTGCGTAAGTGGTGATACGATCAATTGATTTAAAACCGCCAGGAAAATAACCGATTTGGTAATTTTCGATAACATTTTTTTCAAAGCCACGGCTTTTTAAATAGCGCAAAAGAGCAGGTGATTTTATAAGCTGTTCGTGAAACCAAGAAGCAATTAGCTGACAAAGATTATGGTAACGATTTTTTTCATCTAATCGATCATCTTGATCAGAATCAATAGAAATATTTTTAGGAATTATTAATCGATAGCGCTCAATTAAGAATTGTGCTGCTTGTAAAGGGGTGCAATGTTCAGTTTTGCTAATGAAATTAATAACATCACCACCGATATGGCAGCCAAAGCAATAAAATATTTCTTTGTGAGGGCTGACCGTAAAAGAAGCTGTTTTTTCATGATGAAATGGGCAAACTCCTTTATAATAGAGGCCCGCTTTTTTAAGGGTAGCATATTCGCTTATTACTTCGAGTATGGAAACATTATTTTTTATGTAATTAAAGAGGTTCATATGATTTATTGTAGTATCTTATGCAAAAGAAACAAGTTGCGCCGCAAAAAATAAATAAAGAAAGCCATTGGTTTATTGAAAATAATGGCAAAGAATTAGAAAATTGCTGATCTCCTCTAAAAAAATCAACAAAAAAGCGTTCTAAGCTAGCGCAGACTAGATAGATATACAAGAATGATCCATCAAAGAAATTATTTTTCCGGTAGATATATAAAAAAAGAAAAATACTAAAAAGGATAATAGAGCTATAAAGCTGAGTAGGATGAATTTTTATCAATGCTGGTGCAATTTCAAAAGGAGTAGAATACATAATACCAAAAAAAGAATTGGTAGGTTTTCCAAAGCAACAGCCGGCAAAAAAACAACCAATCCGGGAAATACTTTGTAAAAGTGGTGCATAGGTTGCGCATAAATCAAGCGTTGAAAATAGTGGTATACCATGTTTGTTAAGAAAAAAAGGAATGGTTGCAATAACTGCAATTATGCTTCCTAAAACGGAAAAACCACCATGCCAGATTTCAAATATATTAATTGAATGTAAATATGAAAACTCCGTAAGAATATATAAAACACGTCCACCAATTATTGCAGCGGCAATACCAATGGTGATAAGCGAAATAAATTGATCATAAGTAAGCAAGACCGCTCTTCGAGCATCACGATACATGAGATTCATAAAGGCAAGAAGCCCGAGAGCGATACAGATGCCATAACTTTGTATATAAATAGGGCCAAATAAATGTAAGATTTTCATCGTTTTTTTGTTTTAAGGGTATCAAGGTTTACAAAATTTATTGGTGAAGCATTTTTAATATCAAGGCGGAAATCAGATTCCCAAGTAAATTCTAAATCGAAATCAGTTTCTTTTTTTGATAGATTAAATTCAACAGCATGATTTTCGCGATGATATAAAATTCCCCATTTTTTAAATTCACATTCATAACAAATTTGAAGGTTATTTTCAGTTAATTCGAAAGTTTTTTTTGTATTTAAATCGATTTCTTTATTTTGTATTGAAACAATGAATTTTTCTGGAATAACTGGCCATGGTGCGGGAGGTTTTCGGTAAGTAACCATATCCTTTGTTATTTTATTATGTATTGTGATAATGCGAGTTTTTTTTTCATCTTTTTTTAAAATAGAAGTGCTATTTTCTTTTTTCGTTGATTTTATGGGCTTCTCCAATATTAAGTTTTTACTCTTGTCGGATTCTTTTTCTTTTGAAGAATCTAATGAAATTTTTTCTTGATTATTAAAACAGAGAGAAGTTTGCTTTATTGAATCATTATGTTGTTGATTACTTTCTAAACTTTTCTGCTGTTTTTTTGTAGAATAATGACCTTTTTGAGAAAAAATAAATAGAGAAAAAAAAGTACAAAAAATAATAAATATATACACTGTTTTTTTCATTAAAATCCTGCTAAGTATAGATCCTTTTGTTTGATCTCAGTTAGGTTAAGTTAATGAATTTTATGTTTTTTTTCAAATTCTTGTATTTTGAATATTAATACGGAAATAGCAGCCGGTGTTATTCCTTGAATCAATGCAGCTTGAGCAATAGAGGTAGGCTTATGTTTTTTAAGCTTTTCTTGAAGCTCTTTTGATAATCCGGGTAAGTCAGTATAATCAAAAGCAGCCGGTATAATGAGTGTTTGATATTTTTTTGCTTTTTCTATTTCACGTTGCTCACGTTTTAAATATGGTTCATAACGAATCTCAGCCCATAGAGATTGAATGCTGCGTTCATTAAGGGTATTATTAGTCATTTGGTGAAGTTGTGCTATATTTTGTTCGTCTTTGCCCAATAAAGCAAGTAGTTTTTCATTGTTTTTACCATTTTTTAAATCACGAATTGCATCTTGAATAATATGTTGTTCTTTTTGAATAGTTTCATAAAAGGACTTATCTATAAGGCCAAGATTATAGCTTTTATCAGCAAGCCGGTAAAAAACATTATCTTGACGTAAAGTTAAACGTGATTCTGCACGAGAAGTAAACATGCGATATGGTTCATCAATGCCGAGCGAGACTAAATCATCGATCATAACACCGATATATCCTTCATGACGGGAAAGAATAAACGACGGTTGTTTATGTGCTTTTAAATGTGCGTTAATACCGGCAATAATTCCTTGTCCTGCTGCTTCTTCATAACCAGTTGTACCATTAATTTGTCCTGCTAAAAAAAGACCATTAACATGACGAACTTCAAGTGTATGATTCAGTTGATGTGGGTATACAAAATCATATTCAATTGCATAGCCCGGATATATAATTTCGGCGTTTTCGAAGCCTTTAATAGAATTAATAAATTGTTTTTGAGTTTCGAGCGGTAATGAAGTTGAAATACCACTCGGATAAACAACCTCCGTGGAAGCGCTTTCTGGTTCAACAAAAATATGATGGCCAGTTTTATCAGGAAAACGTGCTATTTTATCTTCAATTGACGGGCAATAGCGAGGGCCTTTCCCAGAGATATTACCACTATACATTGCGGATAAATGGAGGCTTTGCCTAATAATTTCATGAGTTTTTTCATTAGTATACGTGATGTAACAATCTCGAGTGTGTTTTGCCTCATGGGGTGTAAATTCAAACAAAAACTTTAAGTTATCAGGTTGTTGCAAAGTAAGCTTAGAAAAATCAATACTTTCTCTTGATAAACGTGGGGGTGTACCTGTTTTAAGGCGCCCCATTTGAAGACCGAGCTTAGTGAGGCTTTTTGAGAGACCAGTTACCGCATTTTCACCACGCCGTCCTGCTGCAAAATTTTCTAAACCGATATGAACGCGGCCATTTAAAAAAGTACCAGTAGTAAAAATAACACAAGGAGCACGAAATATCTGGTTTTGAGCGGTTTTTACCCCTTCAATAATATTATTATTAACGATAATATCTTCGACAGTATCGCCCAAAATAGTTAAATTATTGATTGATTCAAGATATGTTTTGCTAAGTTTACTATAAGATTCTTTATCAATTTGTAATCGTAGCCCTTGAACGGCAGGTCCTTTTTTAGTATTTAGCATACGAGCTTGTAAATACGTTTGAGTACAAAGCTTAGGCATAAGACCACCTAAGGCACTCACTTCAAACACAATATGCCCTTTGCCAATACCACCGATAGCAGGATTGCAAGGCATAGTACCTATTTTATTGGGATCAAGAGTAATGAGAAGGGTTCTGGAACCCATCTGAGCAGCAATATGAGCTGCTTCAATGCCGGCATGCCCACCGCCGACTACAATAACATCAAAATCAGTTAGCAATTTCTTCATAAAATCTTTTAAAGTAAAAATCAATTAAAAAATCGTAGGGTATATACTCACTGAGAGCAATATCCTACGATTTAAGTATATCCTAACTGGTTTCTGATAGCAATTAACACCCATTCGTTAACCGAATGAATGTACCTCCATTTCCCTTATGATTTTGCAAATGGGTTATACATTTTTGCATATTCAAGTGCAAGTGCTAAATAACCCACAATTTGATTTATTTTTGATTGGCTTGTTTCATCAATATCATTATTAATTGCAACTTGTTCTGCTTCAGTTCCAGCAGGAGTTGCAGTATTTTGAACAGCAACAGGTTTAATTTGCAGACGCTTTTTAAGACCAGCAATGCCACCATTATTGATAAGACGTTTACGAGTGTCTTTGGATAATAAGTCGCGATATTTGACAAAAGTTTTTGATACAACACTAAAAATACGATTATTGCGAATTGATTTTAAAGCAGTAACAAATTCTCTAAGTTTTGCGTTGCCTTTTACTTGAGGATGTTCTTTATTTGCTTCAAGCAAAGAAAGAAGCTCATCTATGAATTCATAAAGTGGTTTATTTTTAAATGCACCTTCAAAGTTAAATAAACATGCATTAATGATGCGTTCGATTTCTGCATTTACATTAACTGTAACCACATTGCTTTGATGTGTTGCAGCAATTGTGCGTTCTGTCATTGATGTTGCGAGTGCACAACCGATCAATAAACTCAGTGATAACGACTTTCTTTTCAATGATAATAATTTCATATTATTTCCTCCTATAATTTCTAGGATGTAGAATAATCTGTAAAATTCCAGTTAGCATACTCTAATTCTTAATCAAAAAGAATGCTTTGTCAAAAGGCTTATCAAGAGAAATGGTTAGTTTGCGTATGCCATAGTCTTTGTTTTATGCATCAAAATGCCTTATGGGTAATATTATCGCCATATTATTGTTTTTTGTATGACGTAGGCAACGACCAGATTTTAATTCTTTATTTGAATAAATCTTGGCAATAGCTAATTGATTTAGTTTTCTATTTAGATAATTCCTTTGGATAAAAAGTAAGTTTTATTGTCACTTTTTTTGTTAATTCTATTATGATGCTAATTATAAATAAATTAATTAGGAATGAAAATCATGATTTATCATATAGCTTATTATTTAAAATCCATTTGGTCTTTTTTTAATGTAGTGCATTATGTTAGTTTTCGTGCAATGGCTGCTTTATTGAGTTCAATTTTTTTTTCTTTTCTCTTTGGGCAACAATTTATCGAGACTTCAAAGCGATTTTTTAGATCAAAAGCACGAGAATGGACACCTTCTTCTCATCGAGCTAAAGATAACATGCCGACAATGGGTGGATTGTTTATTTTAGCAATTGTTACCTTGAATATTTTATTATGGTGTAATTGGTATAAAACAGATATATGGATTTTTTTAGGTTGTTTGATTGGTTTTGGTGCAATCGGTTTTTACGATGATTGGGCCAAGATCAAGCATGGTAAAGGAATGAGTGCTGGTTTAAAATTTAAATTACAAGTATTTATAAGTGCAGTTACTATTTTTCTTTTTATTATGAATGGCTTATCAACGACGGTAAGTTTCCCTTTTGTTAAATGGTTAATGCCTGATATTAGTTGGTTTTATTTAGTTTGGGCAGTTTTTATTATTGTAGGTTGTAGTAATGCAGTTAATCTAACTGATGGGCTTGATGGCTTGGCAATTACTTCACTAATACCGAATTTTGTAATATTTTCCATACTCTGTTATTTGGCTGGTCACTATAAAATTGCGCATTATTTGCATATTCCATTTGCTGGCAGTGCAGAAATTACCGTTATTGGTGCAACACTTGTGGGCGCTTCGATAGGATTTTTGTGGTATAACGCATATCCGGCACAAATTTTTATGGGAGATGTTGGTTCTTTAGCGCTTGGCAGTGGTTTGGCATTAATGGCACTTTTGTCAAAACAAGAAATCTTATTGTCTGTTTCTGGAGGGTTATTTGTAATCGAGGCACTTTCAGTAATAACGCAAGTTGGCTCATATAAATTATTTGGAAAAAAAATATTCAGAATGGCGCCAATTCATCATCATTTTGAGCTGCTTGGTTGGCCAGAATCAAAAATTACCGCACGATTTGGAATTATTTCTCTTATTTTGTGTTTGCTTGCTTTAATGACGATAAAAATGCGTTAAATTAATATTTAAAAAAATATGTGTTCAAGAGGTTTTTTGAATATGAAGAATAAGAAAATAAGAAAGCCTTAATAGTTTTATTTAAAAATAATTTAGAAAATAATGAATAAGCAAAATGAAAACTAATAAGACCCAATATTATTTTAAAACTTTTAAGTCTTGTTTTTTCTTTTTTGATTTCTAACTTTTTTTGCTCAATTTTTTGATTTACAATTGGAATATGTTTTTTAAATATATTTTCCAGAGGTTCAATATCAAAGTGTGTGTCATAAGCTGAACTATGTTTAAAAAGCATCCAGGGGGTATTAATTATCATTGATAATAATTCATGGATATATTCATTTACATTATTTATTTTTGAAAGAGTTGTTATTTTGATTAATTTATTTTCATAAGAAACAATAGCTTCTTCAGCTAAAGAAACAAAATGTGGGTCGATTAGTTGCATAAATTCTTTTTCGATTGGTGTTAAATCGATAATGGAGGATTCATTTTCATTATATGGATAATATTGATGTAAAGTTAAAATAGCTTCTGCTGTCGTTTTCATATAGTTTTTGATAATAGAAAAATCTTCAGTAGGTATTAAAGAATTAGAATAAGAATTAATATTATTTAATATTGCTAATTTATCTATTTCATTTAATTGAGCGCCATATTGCAACAGTAAAAAAAATATTTTCCAGTCATGGTGTTTTTTATTTATTTTTTTTAGTGCATATAAATATGCTGTTTTATCTTGGGAATCTAATATGTTGAGTGATGCACCTTTCTTTAATAAATTTTCAGCTAATTTATAATCGCCTTTCTCCACTGCTATATGTAAAAGAGTTGATCCATAAAGGTTTTTTTTGTTTATATTTACTAAATTTTTCGTCACTAAGCACTTAAACAAAGAAAAATCATTAAGCATTGCTAGCTGATCAGGGGTAATAATGTTGTACTTTAATAATAGATCATACTCATTACCGGTATTATTAGGTTTTTTTGTTAATATACCAATCTGTTGTATAGACGGTTTAGCCCCTTTTGCAAGTAGCTCATTTAAAAATTTATTATTTTTTGTAGTTAAAGCGATTTCTATTAATTTTTTATTATTTATAATCCATTTTGGGTCTACTAAAGCTAAAATTTTAGTAAATCTATTTATATCTTCATTTAATATTAAATGATGCAAAGCTGTTGTTGGATTTATTCTATGATCTGAAAATAATGTTTTAATTAGTTGCCAATTAAAGCAATAGCAATCTATAGCCGTATTGATATTGGCTTTGCAATACTCATTTAAAATATTTGGGTAGGTAGTTATTAATGCCCTGAGTTCATAAATTTTTGTATGATGTGTTTTATATAAACGATAGCAAAGTAAATCATCTAAAAAACTACTTATAAAAAAATATTCTTTTTCTGTCAGTGATTGGGAAATTAAAGATTCTATTATCTTAAATTCAATTTCTACAGGAAGTTTTATGTTTTTATATTGTTTTTTTTCATCGATTAATAAATTCTGAGGTTGTTTTTTAGAAACTTTTTGTTGCAAAGCTTTTTTGTAATTATCTAAACCCGAAGAATGCGATAATGACCTAACTAAGACTTTTTGTTTCATTGAGTAAGATAATGGAAAAAAAGTGAATGAAATGAGACAAATTATTTTATGCATTTTAAAAACTCAGTATTTAGATGTTTTTAGATTTATAATTTTTAAATAAGTACATGATTACACCAAATACAATATAAAACAAAAAAAATATGAGATGTTCTGTTTTTGCTACAGTAAAGTTTCTAATACTCATCGTTAATAAAATTAAGCAGCTGCCAAGACCAAGCCAGGCAATAGGCGGAAAGTAGTTGCCTTGATTAAACGATAACCTTAAAAGAGCGATAATACTTAAAGTAAAAGCAATGATTACACCTAAAACGCTTATTTGTTGAAGAGTGGTTTGATGCCCTAATGTTGTTAATAAATACATTATACAAACTAATCCTTCAAATAAAACGCAAAAAAAAGGGATGCCATATTGATTTTTGCGCCTAAATAAAGAGGCAAAAAAAATATGCTTTTGTTCAGCTAATATATACAAATTCCATGCATTACTAAAAATCATACCATAAGCACCACCCAATGCTGATGATGCACCAGCAATATGTAATATATTAATAATATGTTGAACTAATACTTTATTATTTATGATAAAAGTTTTGAAAAGAGAAGGGAAAATATCAAGAAAAGAATTACTTTCAAATAAAAGTGTCCCTAAAACTAAAAAAATAATCAATTGATAAATTATGGTAATAGTAATAGTAAAAATAAAAGAATAAAAAATAGCACGAACTGCATTTTTCTGTGGATTTTCGATCGTTTGACTCAATGCACAGGCGGCCTCAAAGCCAAGAAAAGCATATAATACAAGCGGTATAGTACTTGGAATGGCAGCCCATTTTAATGTTTGAGCAGGAATAGTCCAATGATTAAATAAATATATACCGGCGAGAATTACAAAAATAATCGGCACTAATTTTAAAAAAATAAATAAATAGGTAATTCGTGTGCTTGTTTTTAAGCCATAATGATTAATCCACATAAATAGTGCAAGAGTAAAAATATCTAGAATAAAGGGATTAATAGTTGCAAGAGTAAAAATAATGGTTTGCATAAGCAACGAAAAAACATGAATAAGTAATGCTGCAGAAGCAAGCTTACCAATAAAATAAGCCCAAGTGCTTAAAAACCCCCAAAAAGGACTTAATTCATACGCGGCATACGCATAAAAACCACCTTCAGGGTATTTTTGTATAAGCTGAGTGATTGCAATAATCAATGGCAACAAGATTAAGGCAACTAAACAATAGCTTACAAAACCAAAAAAACCAGCAATTTTAATGAGGTTAATGGTATTAATAAATACGCCAGTACCAAACATAATATTAATATTTATTAAAGTGGCTGACCGTAAAGACAATTTGCCAGTTTCTGCCATTAAAAAATCCTTGTATGTAAATTTATTATTTAAACTATAACTTTATTTACATAACTAATAAAATAATTCATCAAAAAATTATTGATTGGCCCACGCTAAATACATGGCTATGGAACCAGCTACTGCAGCATTCAAACTTTCAATGCCGCCTGGCATTGCTAAAGTGGCAAATTGATCACAATCAGAAAGCCATTCAGTGGGAATTCCTTGTGCTTCACTACCAATAACAAGTAATGCGTTTTTAGTATTGATTTCATGCATAGATTTACCGCCATGTACAATTAAGCCGATAAGATTCAAATTTTTTTTATAATGTAATAATTCTTGCCATGTCCATTGAAAAATATCAATTTGTGCAATAGCACCAGCACTTGCTTGAATAACTTTTGCATTCCAAGGATCGACACCATCAATGATAACAACTGATTTTTTATCCATAGCAGCGCACGTACGAATGAGAGTGCCCATATTTCCAGGATCAGTGATCTGAGCAAGAACTATGCCCTCAGAAAGTTTTGAAGGCTGTGGTTGTGGTTTGATAGGAAAAACGCCAATTATACCACTTGGCGTTTTTGTTTGACTAATTTTATCAAGAACTTCAGATGTGGTTTCAGTTATATAATCTATTGATACTAAAGATCTCACATGATCAATATTTGGTTCCGTCACATAAATCTGTAGAGGATTTAATCCAGCTTTTACTAAAGCACTACAGGTTCGCAATCCTTCAGCAATAAATCTATTTTGTTGAGAACGTCCTTTAGCATTTTTTAGTTTACTAACGGCTATAATTTCAGGATTTTGCCTTGAAGTTATTTGTTTCATTATTAAATTTCATCATTTAATATTTGTTTTCGATAGTTTTGCATAAGTTGTACCATAAAGTGAAGATTATGAATAGATGCCAACTGATATGCCGTCATTTCTTTAGCTTTGAATAAATGATGCAAATAAGCACGGGTATATGTTCTGCAGGTCATACAAGTACAATGCTTATCAATAGGTTCAAAAGAAGTTTTATTTGCACTATTAAGAATCTTTAGATTGCCATTATTAGTAAATAAGAGTCCGTGGCGTGCACAACGAGTTGGATGAGAGCTGTCGAAGGTATCCACCCCAAGAGAAATTCCTGCCTCTAAAGATGGTAAATCGCCAATGCCGAGTAAATGATTAGGCTTATCAATTGGTAAAGTTGGCATGAGATGAGTAAGCATTTCGATCATTTCTTGTTTATTTTTTCCGACGCTTCCTCCAATGGCGAATCCATCAAATGGAAGACTGGTTAGGTATTGAGCACTTTCTATGCGTAATTTTTTATCAATACCACCATGAATAACTGCATACATCGCCTGATTATTTGGATTTTTTAAATGTTCATCGAGCGATCTTTTTTCCCATCGATGTGTGCGATCGAGTGAACGTTTTAATGCGTTAGGATCAATATGATAGGGTGGCAATTCATCAAAAGGAATAATAATATCGGCACCCAAATCTTTTTGTGCTTGTACTGAAGTTTCGGGTGTAAGTAAAACTGGAGAGCCATCGCGATAAGAACGAAAGAGCACTCCCTCTTCATCAATTTTTATTACAGAATTATCATATTTTTTCTTACCTTTACTTTTAAGCTCATCTTTAACGGTGCCGTAAGCAAGACTGAATACTTGAAAGCCACCAGAATCGGTTATAATAGGACTTTTTCGGTTAATAAAAGTATGCAAACCACCTGCTTTTTTTACCACATCCGTACCAGGTTGAAGTAGAAGATGATAGGTATTGCAAAACATTAATTGCAAGCCAATATCTTCGATAGTTTTTGAATCGAGAGCCTTCAGCGTAGCATTAGTGCCAACGGCGACAAAATTAGGCGTATCAATGATGCCATGTGGTGTATGAATTTTTCCTGCCCGTGCACGAGATTTTTTTGATTGATGAATTACTTCAAATTTAAAGGTATTCATGAGGCGATTTTTTCTTTTGGAATATATTTAGAGAGCCAAATAAAGGGGCTCATGCTGGTTATCGTTATAATTTTAATAGCATAACCAAACAGAATAACGTCAAAAATATTGCCCACTATACCGTATAAAGCTAAAAAGCTGAAAAGTATTGTATCAATGCCTTGTGACACTGTCATGGTTATTATATTTCTTAAAACCAGATACCGCCCATTTGTTGCTGTTTTAAGCAGTGAATATAACCGGTATTCTATGCTTTGGGAAGTAAAATACGAAAATAATGAAGCTATTACAATACGTGGCGTATTGCCCAGTATTGCATTAAAATGCAAATGGCTCGTATCGCACCAATTAGGCTGATAGCATAGATGGATAGTACTAAAAATAGTAAAGACTACCGTAGCGCCAAATGCAATATAAAGTGCTTTGCGAGTAGATAGGCGTCCATAATATTCATTTAATAGATTCAGACCGGTTACCGCACCAATAGCAAAAGCATCACTTGCCGTTACCTGTAGATTAAATAGAGTAATCTGTTTAACGACAAAAAGATTGGCCAAAATGCCTGATAGTGCAACGAAGGTTATGAGCGCTTCTTTGCCCAACCAGAGAGCCAGAAGGGCTATGCCGATCAAAAATGTACTTTGAAAAACGAAAATTAATTCATTCATAATATCAAGATTATCCTTTGTGTTTATTACTAATTATAAATAAAATTCAGAAAATTACCATTTTAAAGAGCTAAAATTCTTTATTGAGTATTATGATTTTCTGGTATAGATTCACAAAAAAAGACCATATTAAAAAATAAAGGAGGGATATGAAAAAAAATTATATGCTATTTTTAGCATTTTTTATGATTTTTTCTATTGATATCATGGCTGGGCGTTTATTAATTTCAAAACGCAGTATTCAAGAAATTTTACCTGAAGAATTTAATCAAGCTATTTTAAATAATGAACTTGATCTTAAAGAATGTTCAAAAAAAGAGTGGGAAAATTTTATTATGCAATGTTGTCCTTTAACGGTTAACAATGTTGTTGCGCAATTCAAGTTAGCTCAAGATATTGAATCTGAAGTTTTGCAAGATAGAATATTAGGAAGAATTACGGAAAATTTTGTTCCAACCACATTAGGAAAAAAGTTAATTAAAGAATTGTCATTATCGTCTTTTAGGTTATTGAAAGAAAAACTAAAAAGATATTGGTCAGAATATGAATTTACTGAGCACTTAATAAATAATATGTTAACGGTCCATTGGAAAAAATAATATTCAGGTAATCAATGGATATTTATCGAACCCAATTAGGCGACATTCTGGTTGCGGTAAAATGTTAAATATATTTTTAACTTGTTGCTGCATAGTTCTTGCTACTTGAATAATATCATTTGAAGAAGCGTTTTCGGTATTAATAATCATGTTGGCATGTTGAGGTGATACTTGAGCACCGCCATGGAAAAGGGATCTTTTTGCGCCAATTTTATCTAAATAGTAAGCAACATGAATTATCTTGTCTTTTTGATCTTCAACTTCTTCAGATTTAAAGTTTCTAAAAAAACTGCCACAAGTATTTTTAGAAGGGTACCGTGCGGTACGATGTCTAATGATTTCTTGTTTGCGTCCTTTAGCAAAAGCGACTTCTATTGTAGATATTTTTTTAACTTTAAAGGTTGCATTCAGTAAAAAATGATTACCTTGATTTAATGTTGATTGATTGTATCCAAAATTAAACCAATTATTATCAACGGTATGCATAATACCGGTATTTTTTTCAATGACCTGAGCTTGAACTAAAAATTGATCAAATAAATATTGAAAATAATGAAGATTTATAAAAACCGCGCCACCAATAGTTCCAGGAATACCGCTAAATTCTTCCAGACCGCTTAAATTATGCTCAAGACAAAATTCAATAAAATCATCCAGCAGAACGCCGGCTCCGGCGGTGACCCGAGCATAAGTATTATCTTGATTGTCAATTGAAATATCTTTTAATTGCGGGCGAATAACCAACCCATTAAAACCTGAATCACTGACTAAAATATTTGCACCAGTGCCAAGTAAAAATAAAGGCAAAGAATTATCGGTAGCACATTTTACGGCATCTTGAAAAGCAAGATCAGTAGTTGGTTCACAAAAAAAACGTGCAGAGCCGCCAGTGCGAAACCAATTTTTATTAGCCAAAGGCACATTTTCTTGAATTAAAACTCGTGGATAATTTTTGTGAAAGCTTTTTACTACACTCGTTTCCATTTATGAGCCTTTTTTGGTGTTTAATGCTTCAGATGTTTTAGCAGGAATTGTTCTCATAATAACTTCTTGGGCTTGAACTTTTTTCAAACATGCAGTGCTACAAGTATTTTCTAAAGCCTTGATGCACGTAACACATAAAATACAATGTTTGTTGCATTCAGCATTCACACAATTAGTATATTCATCGCAAGATTTATTGCATTGTTCGCAGGTGCTAAGCACGTCGTCATTTACGCGTACCGATACGCGTCCATCAAATACATAATTTTTTCCACGGAAAAAGCCATCAGGATATTTTTCAATATACCGATGAATGCCACCTTCTAGCTGATACACATCTTTAGCAACATTTTTTGTTTTCAGATAAGCAGAAGCGCGTTCGCAGCGAATACCGCCAGTACAATACATTAAAACTTGCTTATCTTTAAAAAGTTCTTCATGTTCATCAAGAAATTTTGGTAGATCACGGAAATATTCAATATCGGGTACAATTGCTTCGTTGAATTTGCCAACTTTTGCTTCAAAAGTATTACGCGCATCCAAAATTACTAAATTATCCGGTTTTTTTTCAATTAATGCGTGTACTTCTTCTGGTGTTAAATGTTTGCCACCATTCTTGGCATGAATTTTTTCAGGATCTACACCTAAACGTACAATTTCTGCCCGAACTTTGACCTTGAGTTTAGGAAAGCTTTCTCCTTGAGCGTAACTTTCTTTAAAATCAACATCATGAAAGAGTTCGCTTTTTTCCATTTCTATGATGTATTTTTCAATATCAGTAGGAGATCCACCGATGGTGCCATTAATACCCTCATGGGCAATAAGAATCCTTCCTTTTAAATTAAGAGATTCACAGAGTGTGCGTTGCCATTCTCTTATTTTTCCAGGGTAAGTGATATCGATGTATTTATAAAAAAGTAAAATTTTATTCATGGCTTTCTATAACAATTTTAATAAATTCAAAATATAATATATAAACAGTTTTATTTTAGCATATTTTAAGCAGATCGTCGAATATGGGGTTCGCTTAGAGTAGACCATAAAATTGCACCATTTTCCTTTTTATTTTATTCTTAAAGCGAAATCAACGCAATAAATAAAGGTTTATGCATGAAATTATCATTATCATGGATATTTGATCATATTATTGGATCATGGAAAGAGCACGATATTCCATCATTAATTGATACATTTAATAAGACTACAGCAGAAATAGAACAATTTAAGCACATACACCTTGATTTAAGTAATTATTTTCTAGCACGAGTAGTACAATTTGATGATAAACAAGCAGTAGTATTTTGTCCTGAATTAGCTACGGAATTAAAATTACCCTTTCGAGATGACTTGCAGGAAAATAATACATATGTAATTAAAAAGGACCTTAAAACAATTCGCTGGGCAACATTGACCGATTGGTATTCTCAAAAAGAAGGATTTATTTCAGCGGTAAGTTGTAGTGAAGATAATTTGACTGGATCATGGAAAGATGCATTTGAACCAGAAGATTACATAATTGAAATTGATAATAAATCGATAACTAATAGACCGGATTTATGGGGACATCGCGGCATTGCACGAGAAATAGCAGCAATTTTAAATCTTCCTTTTATTTCAGCAGAAATGTTGTTAGCATCTTTGCCTGTTAGAGAATATGAATCATTTGCCTCTGCAACATCTTCTATACCTTTTTCGATAGAATTAACTAATACGGAAAAATGTAAAAGATTTGCAGGTTTATATATGCCGCTTGTGGGGTTTCAGCCTTCTTGGATATGGATGGCATATCGATTAGCATGTGTTGATAGCCGTCCAATCAACGCGATTGTTGATACTACCAATTATGTGATGTTTGATTGGAGCCAACCAATTCATGCATTTGATGCAAATACCATTACAACAAAAAAAATTGAACCAAGATTAGCAAAATATCATGAAAAGCTTACATTGCTTGATAACGAAACTATAGAATTAACTGATCAAGATTTAGTGATAACTGATAGTCAAAAACCGATTGCATTAGCGGGAGTAATGGGTGGAAAAGATACTGCCGTATCTACTAATACTCAGGCGTTATTTGTAGAATCAGCTTCATTTGATGCAACTACTATTAGAAAAACAGCAATGCGTGTAAAAAAACGGACTGAAGCGTCAGCACGTTTTGAAAAGAGCCTTGATCCAATGCAAAATACGCAAGCGTTATTGCGTTTTTTAAAATTGTTAGAAAATGAAAAAATACCGCTCGTAGTAGCTGATCATGTAATTTCTGTGGGCAAAGAATTTAAGGCACCAACCATTGATATTGAGCATAATTTTATCGAAAGTTGTATAGGCACAAAAATAGAAGCTGATTTTATCATTAAAACATTAATTGCTCTTGATTTTCAAGTTACGCAATTTAAAAAAGATGATACGGATGTTTATTCCATTGTTGTGCCAACTTTCCGTGCCACTAAAGATATATCAATAAAAACTGATATTGTTGAAGAAATAGCTCGCTTTTTTGGTTTTTCTAATATTCCACTCGAGTTACCATATATGCAGATAAAATCTACGGTTCTTAGTTGGGTATTAAAACGACGGATGATCAAACAGTTGGCAGCATTTTCATTACAAGCGCATGAAGTAAATAATTATGCTTTATTTGATGACGAGTTTTTAAACGAATTATCGTGGAAGCCACAAAACACCGTAACTATTGCAAATCCGCTTTCTGAGTTATCTACACAATTAGTAACTTCTTTAATGCCGCATTTGCTAAAAAATATAAAGCAAAATCAAAAAGAATATGATACATTGCGGTTTTTTGAGTGGAATCGTTGCTGGGAAAAAATAAATGATGCAGTAATTGAAAAGAAGCAATTGGCAGGTATTTTTTTTGACCAAAAAAAAGAAATTGATTTTTATGAAGAAAAATATACGCTTTCAACATTATTTGATGCTTTAGAGCTTGCAATTGAATGGAAAAAACCAGATCAAGTACCAGCACCATGGTATCACCCTCATCAAACAGCACGGTTGATATGTCTCGGGAATAATATTGGTTATGCTGGTAAAATTGATCGTTCATTTTTAGCGCCATTGGCGGAAGGCGATGCGTTTGTTTTTGAGCTTGATGGACAAGCATTATTATCGTTAATGCCAGAAGCTAAACAATTTGAGCCTATAGTGAAATACCCGGCGTCATTTTTTGATGTTAGTATTCTTATTCCTCTTTCAGTTACTATTGCACAAATTACAGAGAACATAAAACATGCAGATAGCCGCATTAAACAAGTAGATTTAATTGATTTTTTCCAAAAAGAGGAATGGAAAGATAAAAAATCAGTAACGATGCGGTGTTTAGCGCAAGATCCAGAAAAAACATTAACAAAAGACGATATTGATTATATTTATAATCATGTGATTTTAACCCTTAAAAAAATAGATGCAGAGATTCGATGAGATTAATACGTAATAGTCGACTTTTTTTATTATTAATTAGTATTGACCAATTGAGTAAATGGTTAGTTTTAAAATATTGTATTTTTGGGGTAACATATAAAATATTTTCAATAGTGTCTTGTAAACTAGTATTCAATCGCGGTATTGCATTTGGTTTATTTAATTGTTCTGAAAAACATGCATTTATAGGCGTGAGCTTAGCTATTATTGTTGTTTATCAGCTGTTTGTTGGATACTTTTTTATTGGCAATTGCAGACGATCTTTTGAAAGTCTTAAGATTGGCGAATTATTAATTTTAGCCGGAGGGCTTTCCAATATTATTGATCGCCTAATGCATGCAGGCGTAGTAGATTTTATTTTATTATCTTATCATGGATGGGCATGGCCAATTTTCAATATTGCAGATGCATGTATTGTACTGGGTGTTTTTATTATGGGATGGTCATTATTAAAATGAATATGAAAAACCGTTCAATGCGCTCATTAAGCACACTCGGTTATGTAGGCTATTTGCCCGCTTCAGGAACAATGGCAAGTATTATAGCCTGGCCGTGTGCTATATTTTTTCGTTTAATATTTCCATTTAAATGGTATTGCATAATATGTATTTTTCTTTTTGTGGGTTCATGTATTATTGTTGATAAAGCTTTGCCTTTTTTTATTCGTAAAGATCCTTCAGAGATTGTACTTGATGAATATGTAGGGTCATTTGTTGCATTAATTGCAGTTCCTTATACTTTTTGGGCGATATTATTAAGTTTTTTATTTTTTAGATTTTTTGACATTGTAAAATGCTTTGGTATTAAGGCATGTGAATCTCTTGATGGCGCATTAGGTATTATGGTTGATGATGTAGTGGCAGGGTTATTTGCAAGCATTCTGATTTATAGCGGTGTTTTTTTTGAGTTATTATAATGATTGCAAAAGCTTTATCTAATATTTTTTTTCAAATGATTACACCACCCTATTGTGTTTACTGTAAAATATTTTTAACATTAGACACTATTTTCTGTGATAATTGCATTAAGAAAATAGCTCCAATTGTTTCAACGATGGTAGCAGTTACGGCCAAGAAAAAAATAATAGTGAATGCGCTTTCTTCGTATGAAGAACCATTAAAATCATTAATATTAGCAAAAGGATGGTCGCAAAAAGTAGCAAGTATTCAGATGGCTGAATTGATTTGGAAATATACGAATATAAGTTCACAGCCATGTGATATTTGGATTCCTATACCATTGCATTGGACACGGTTTGCATGGCGAGGATATAATCAAGCAGAAGTTATGGCTAAGATATTTTCTAAAAAAAATAAAAAACCAATGTTGCCAATATTAAAGCGGACAAAGAGAACTTATTTGCAATCATCATTAACGGTATTAGAACGCGCACACAATATTTCACAGGCTTTTGAGTTGAAGATAATGCAAAAAAATATAAAAAATAAACATATTGTTTTAGTAGATGATTTAATGACTACTGGAGCAACTTTAAGAGAAGCTGCACGTATTTTACTACCATTAAAACCAGCAAGTATATCGGCGATAGTGACCTGTCGAGTGATTTGATTTTTGCAACTCTTATAGTTTCATGTTAGGATACAGTTTGAAATCAATGCAATTTTCCTAAAAAAGAAAGGAATTTCATGAAAAGAAAGTTTTTAAGTTTATCGTTATTAATGGTTTCATTATTATTTTTGCCAAATTGTGACTGGTTTAAACCAAAACCAATTATGGAAAAAGATGAAGAAGCAGTACCTTTAAGACCGTCTGGGGTTACTTCAGATACAAATATGATTAAGGTCCCCAATGGACAAGTATTATTAACTATTAAAGGAAAAGACGTTCTAACTGTTCCACAATTTGAAGAATATGTTGAAGAAGCAGCAAAAGCTAATCCTCAAATTAAACAAATTATTTCATTTTATCCCGATGCAGAATCTGAACTTTTTAAAACAAAAATGAATGAATTAGTAATTCAAGAATGGCTTAAAGATCAAAATGTCCGACAAAGACCAGAGTACCAAAAAGACCTTAAGCAAGCGATGGATCTTGTTGAACAACAATTAGCACTTAAATATTTCTTTGAAGAATATCCAAAGATGCAAAAAATCGAAATTACTGATGCGCAAGCAAAAAAAGATTATGAAAAACGCAAAGAAACTTCCCCAGAAGAAATAACTATTTCTCGTGGTGGTGTAAATGCTCAAGGCGTTATGTTTGAAAAAGAAGCTGATGCAAAAGAATTTTTAAATAAAATCAAAGAAGCAGGCGCTAATTTTGAAAAAGCAGCAAAAGATCAAAAATTAATGATTAAAGAATTTAAACAAGTAAATGCTCAAAGCTTTGATATTGAAGCCCCAATTAGAGAAAAATTGCTTGAGATGAAACAATTTCCACAAACTCAACTAATTAAAACAAAAGATAAATTTTGGGTTGTACAAGCTACAAGCAAAGAAGAAACGCAATATGTGCCGTTTGAGCAAGTAAAAGATGCAATTAAGCAACAACTTAAAGTAAATCGCTTATTTACTGAAGAATTAGAAAAACTCAAAAAACAAATGAATGTTAAAGAGCATACTGAATATTTTGAAAAAAAGAAAAAAGAGCGTGAAAAAGAAATGGAAAAAATGCAGCAGCAGATGAAAAAACAAGAAAATATGCAAAAGAAAGCGAAAGCTGATACTGCAAAAGCTTCTGCACAGGCAAAAAAAGCTAATAATCAGCAACCTAAAAAAACTCCACCAATGCCTGCACCAGTAAAAGGGGCCTAAGCTAATTGAAAAATGAATGAAATCATTGTAAACTAGTATCAAAAGGGAATTTGCGATAACGCAAATTCCTTTTTTAATATGAAATATCAGAAGGCGTTCATGAAAAAATTGATTATAGTACTTATTTTTTTAGTACATTCTTTAGTTATCTGTAGTATAAAATCGGATAAAGAAACAGTTCTCCCAACATTAGTGGTAGAAAAAATTCCTTCGGATTGTATTTTGCTTGATGAAATTATTGCCGTTGCTCATGGTCCGGAACGTTCACAAATATTTTGTAAATCAGATCAAGAACGAAGAGGAATTGATAGTCGTCAACGAACTTTAGGTGATTTGATAGGAGATGAGCTCATTTATCAAGATGCGTTAAAGTTTAAGTTGCCTATTGATGATACAATTGTAAAAGATCATTTAAGAAGAACGTTACAAGCATTTGGATTAAAGCCTGGTGATGAACAATCAATTTTTGCACAAGAGGGGTATAGTTATGATGAAGGTTTTAATCAATTTCGTATTATGTATGGCGTAAATACAATGATTGATCAGCGTGTTAGATCTGCTTTATTAGTACCAGAAGATGATGTTATAGCCTATTATAATGAGAATCCTGTTATTAAAGAACCTGTATACTTTCTTCAGACTGCATTTTTATCATTAGAACGAGAAAAAGGTAAAAAAATGAAAGGTCTTGAAAAAGATATAGAACGATTCATTAAGACCGGTAAAGGTGTTGATGTTATGTGGAGCGATCCATATTGGTTAAAAGAAAGTGAGATAGCAGAGGGTTTAGATTTTATAACACAAATGCAAGAAAATACCATAGAAAAACAACGAGTTGCTGGCGGGTATCAATTATATCAATTAAAACAAAAAAAGCCGCAACGAGCGGTTCCGCTTAAAAAACGGTATAAACAAATTGTTGAGACATTACGCAAACCAAAGTTTGTTAAAAATTTAGAAAAGTACAAAAAATCCTTATTTGATGCGGCAACTATTATTTATCTTTAATATCGTTATCGATTTTTTCTTTTAATTGTAAGGCTTTTTCAATTAAGCTTACCTGTTTATTTTCTAATTCTGGTCGAGTTTTAAAATATGTTTGGAGTAATGTGATAAGATCCATATCTATTTTCATTGCTGCACGAGCAGTCCGTATTTTAGGTTGATATATAGGAATGATAGCGACAATGTCCTGTGCGTTATGGCATGCACGTTGTATTGCTGCTAAATCAACCATATCTTTAAGTTCTGGTGGCAAATGGTACATAATTTTTACAATTGCATCGGTAAGATCAAATTCTTTAATTTTTTCAATAATTTGAGATGTTTGCGATTCATCAGTTGTTGATTTTATTGAGACTTCGATTTGAATAAATGGTCGCTGTGGTGTTTTAATAAATTCATAAGTAGTGTTATTTTTTTCATGAATCGAAACTAAACAAAATCCCTTATCTTCTTTTCGTTCACCAAAATCAATGCGTTCTATAGATCCAGAATAAACAAGCGGTGGGTAACCATTTTCATTTAAATTTTGGTATCTATGTAAATGACCTAAAGCAACATAATCAAATGGTTGTATCGCCAGTTGAGATGGTAAAAATACCGGGTCATTGCCATAAATGGCGCGTTTTTCTGATCCAGAAAAAATACCAGAAGTAACGGTTAAATGACCCATTAAAACTGCCGGTATTTCTGGATCTAATTGTTGTGCAAAATGATTAATTATACTGTGAACTCGTCCAGAGATATATTCAGTAAGTTCAAAAGATGATTTGAACTTATGTGTATCAGAAAGCGAAACCGTATTACGGGTAGGCCAAGGAATACCAACAATCTGAATCGGCCCATTTTTAGTTTTTAAAGTGAAAGATGTTGGTTTTGCGATTACATGAAAACCATCTAAAGGTAAATCACCATACATATCAAGAGTATTTGATTTGCCAAAGCTTAGGGGGTTATCATGATTACCTACTGCAATAACAATTGGTATGCCCGCTTTGTGTAGGCGCAATAAGGACTTTAATAATAATCTTTGTTGAGTTGGGCTTGGATTGGTTGTTTTATAGGCATCACCTGCAAAAAGAAAAAGATCTACTTGGCGCTCTATTGCAACATCAATACAATAATTAAATGCTTTATCAAAATCTAACAAACGAGAATGAATCCCTGTTTGTGGATCGATTTTGCCATAATTTTCCATGCCATAATGAACGTCTGCAGTATGAATAAAAGTAATCATTCTTTTGAGGATACGATATCGTTTTGGGTTTTAGTAGCGCCAATAAAAGAGAGTTCAGGGTTATTTTTTTTTCGTCTATCTTTTTGTATTTTATTAGCATAATCATGTTTATTAATTTGTCTAGCGCGGCCAATTGCAAGCGAATTTGCTGGAACATTATCGGTTACTACAGATCCTGCTCCTGTTATAGCCGATTGACCAATAGTTACTGGAGAAATTAAAGTATTATTACTCCCAATAAAAGCATTATCTTCTATTGTGGTATTATGCTTTTCTTTTCCATCATAATTACAGACAATTGTGCCAGCACCAATATTAACATTTTTTCCTATTGCAGTATCACCAAGGTAAGTTAAATGTTTAGCTTTACTGTGTTGACCTAATGTACATCGTGTAGTTTCAACAAAATTACCGATAATAGATCCTTTTTGGATGTAAGTTTTATCATGTAAATGAGCAAACGGGCCAACAGTACAATTTGCTTCGATAATAGAATCAGAAATAACTGAATGGGAACGTATTATAGTATTATCGGCAACTTGTACATTGTCTAAAATTGAGAATGGTTCAATGGCACAATTACTGCCAATTTTGGTGTTATTAAGAATATGCACGCCAGAACCAATAAAAGTACCGCTACCAATTAATGCGTTAACATCGACATGTGTTGATTGTGCAAATGAGAACCGTACACCCTGTTCCATCCAATAAGAAATAATTTCGCATCGTTTAACTTGCTCAGCCATCCATAATTCTTTAAGGGTATTAATACCACGGATATGGTCAAATGGTGCTTTGATTGTTTCAACTTTTAATTTTTGTTTACTTGCAATTTTTATCAAATCAGTAATGTAATATTCACTGGAAACATTGCTATTAGATAGTTTTACAATATTTTTAAGTAAAAAATCTTTTTTAAAAATATAAATACCGCCATTTATACAACAACTATCTTCTGTTTTTTTTGTAAAGTCTTTAGATTCTATAATTTCGATGCTTTTTTCTGTTTTTATAACGCGGCCATAATGAGTAACAGGA
The DNA here is from genome assembly GCA_040879965.1 of Candidatus Babeliales bacterium. Lineage (NCBI taxonomy): Bacteria > Candidatus Babeliae > Candidatus Babeliales > Candidatus Babeliales bacterium. Next base: position 96,470 of record JBBDJI010000007.1, read on the forward strand.
TCAGTGTGATGTGCAGTTACAAAAGTGATAGCTGCCTGTGTATCGATATGTTTTTCAATTAAATCATTTATTAAGTCTTTATTAATTAGTGGTGTATCGCCATTGAGCACAAGGATATTATCAAGATTCCAAAGTTGCATTGTTTGTAATAATGCATGTCCCGTGCCGAGTTGTTCTTTTTGTTCAATAAATTCATTGTTTTTAAAGTTTTTTCTGATGGTATTTTGAATCGCCTGACCTTTATAACCAATGACGATAGAGTTTGCAATTTTTAATTGATTTAAAATATTTAATGGATAAAGGATAATCTCTTGGCCACATAATTTTTCTAATAATTTAGTAGAACCGGTTTTGAACCGCGTTGATTTGCCAGCAGCTAGTACAACTGCTTGAACAGTATTTTTTTTCATTGAAAGCTCCTTTTTTATTTTTTATGCTCAATTTTTAATTATGAGTATCTTATCAAAACTTAAAAAAAAATCAGCAGCGAGCTTTATTTTTGTGAAGTTATTTTCTGATTAAAGAATTTTTGCGTTTCAAGTAAGTTCTAGATAATAAGGCTGTTGGCTCAATTGCTAAGATGTTTTTGCAAATATTTAATTCTTTTAATGTTTCTGAATTTTCTAGATTATCTATTGTTAATTGAGAACGGTGTATTTCTTTGAATTTAAATTTTTTTAAATCTATCATAGTTTTTATTTTTTCAAGAATTTCTTTATGTTTTTCAAGGACTGATGAATGCAAAGTAAAATTAATTTCTTGGGATAATTGATCCACAATATAGAAGTACTTTAATAAAAAAGTTATTTTTGATTGATTCTCAATAGGTAATGCATTAGATTCTTGCGATTCTATTAAGTTTTTAATTTGATTTAAAATATATAAAGATAAAGTTGAAAAACAAGTATTTTTAGTATTTTTTTTAATGCAAGATTGTTCTTTGTAAAAGTTCTTAGTTAAAGAGTTTTTTGGATAGTTAAGCCATTTGCTGCTTAAGATTTCTATTTCAAGGCCAAGATTTTTTAGAGAAATTATAAATTCCTCTTCGCCATTATCTTGAGATGATTGACTTTTGATATGTTCGATAAAATTCATTCTTTGTGTGCTCAGTGCTGAGTAACCTTTAGTAAAATCGTTATCTGATAAGGAGCTGTCTTTTATATTTTTTAATATATTGATAGTATCTGTAGATTTTTCTAAAACCTGGTTCATTCCTAAGATAGCCGAAGGAATAATTAGTAAAAAAAACATAAAGAATTGAAGCATTCTGTTCCTTCTGATTTAGTTTAAAATGAGAGAAATAATTTGTGCTTTATCGGTAATAGATTTATCTAAAGGACATTTATACCTCCGAGCTAATAAATCGTCAATCTTAAAATAAGAATAATAAATATACGCTAATTTTAAGTACTCATGATCAGATAAATTTTCTGCAAGTTTTAAACATACTTCAGTATCAGCTAAAAATTGATTTGATAAAGCATCGAAAATTATCTTAAAAGAATTCTTTTTAAAAGCAATCTTTTGTTTTTTCTTGTGGGGAAAGAATCTGTTTTTTTCGCATAATTTATCTACTATATATAAGCAATTTTTAATACAGTTCTTAACATTTGTTGAAAAATAATTTTCATCATTTATTAAAGTACGATATGTCGTGAGGTTGTTGGCATATTGAATAACACTCTTTTTAATTGTTTCAATATGTTGATTAAAAACGACTTCATGTAAAGATCTGTTTTCTAATTGTTCAATATTATTTTTACATGTTAATGATTGATTTTCTAAATTCATTCCAAAAAAATTAGAAAAAAAATTAATAGAAATTAAAAAAATTATAAAGGGAAAATGCATTTTGTTATTTCTTTTTAAAAGATCCCGAAGATATTTAAGCATCTTCGGGATAAGAATTTAATTTATTGAATGTCTTTTTATGATAGGAGAATTTAATTTTATAGGAGAGAGTTTATTTTGTTTTTCAACAGTTTTTAAATACGAATTTTTATTAACAATTGTTGAAAATTGCTCTTTGAATTCTCCAAAACTATAATTCATTTTATCTGGTTCTACGTGAGGTAAATATATATCAAGTTTTGAATTAAGCAAAGTTTGTAAAAAATAATTCATTAGAAACTTTAAAGTATCGTGATCTTGAATATCAATATTATCTTCTAATTGTTTAAGAACTTTTTCAGATGATAATTGATTAAGTTCAAAGCAGATATGCGCAACCAAAAAAGAAAAAGAAAGAGAATGATAATAATCTTCTTTTTGTATATTATGTTTTTTAAGACAGATTTTAATTTTATGATCTATTTCTTTAAGTTCATTATAAAAACTATTTGCAGCTTGTTCTGGCAATACAAGTTTAGAATATCTGATGAAATTAGATAAAAACATAAGATTTTCATTATTAATATCTGCTATAGCCGTTTCTATTTGTGAAGCTTTTCGCTTTGATTTGGATATAATTAAATTTCTTTCCATTCCATTTATCAGAAACGCGTTAAAGAAACATAAAAATAATAAAAATTTAAATTTCATTATAGATCCTTGTTTAATGACAAAAAAAAGCTACGCATTTATAAATGCGTAGCTTTTAATTTTAAAGTTAAATTATGAATGAGGATTATTGATTGGATTAATACAAATGTTTTTTGAATGTCCTAAACCAAATTGACCAGTTATATGCCCAAAACATACATTGAGGACTTGACGCTGATATTCTGATAAATTTTCATTCTGTAAGTTTTCTTGTCTCATGAAACCAGCTACAGGTAGAAAAAATGCTTTTGTTTTATTTTCTTTAAAGCTTTCTTGTCGGTGTCCCCATTTTCCTATCTTATTAAACCTTGGATAATTTTTAGATTTACGAGAAAGCTCATCAAGCATTGCTTTTTTTTCTGCAACCTCTTCCTTATAGGATCCCAATAAATCTTCTATAGATAGAGAAAATTGATTATTTACTATATTTTCCATAATTTGTAAATGTTCATAATACATTTCTCTATAGATATCTTTGTACCTTTGTTGATCAAGTTTACGTTGTTTTAATTGTTTAATTTCATCAAAAGAAATACCGAACAATGAGCTTGGGAGTAAAGTAGCTAAGCCCATAATCAAGCTTAGTTTGAAATAGATTGTTTTATTCATCGTAAAAAACTCCTATGAGAATATGGTCTAATTCTATTTGAAAGTATAAGTTAGAAACCCCCTTATGTCAAGGGGGTCTGATTGTCGTGTAATTTTCAGGTTAAAAAAATCACTTATCTTTAGTTAACAATTCGACATTCAATTTAAGATGCCTAAATTTAGAAATTAAAAAATTTAAATTCATCTATATTTTCTTTAATTGAATAATACATAGCCGATTGTTTTTCTGGATCAAATTGAATGCTCGTTATAAATTTTATATTTTTACTTTTTTTATTTTAAATTTACTTATATCTAATTCTTTTTCTTGTACTTTAAAATCATTTATATCTAATTCTTTGCTTTTCTTTGTAATTAGCGCGATTGTTCGAATGTTACTAATATAATTGTTTACTAATGGTTTAAAGCGAAATGTATCGGCTAATATATTTTGAAAAACATATAGTAGTTTGTTAAAATCTTGATTTTCTTCTGATATATCTATTTGTTGCTCGGATATTTTCTTTAAAATATTTTTGTTTAATTCTGCAAAGCATTCTGTAATAAGCTTATTTTTGAATTTTTTCTTTTGTGATTTTTTCTTTGGATATTTGCTATTGGTTGGAGATAATAAAATAATTTTTTTTGCTATTTCCGGAAGACTTTTTTTAAATGCTTCTATATAAAAATCTTCTGGAAAACCTATGTTTTTAAAGCTACTTTCTATACCTCTTATTACATCGTTTGCTTCATTATGAATACTAGTTTGGTATTTTTCAAATAATTTAGGTGTTAAAGAACGCCGTTTTATTTGATCGATATCTTTTATAAATGAACCGTTAGTATCTTTGCTTTCAATAGTGGGATTGGCGTTAATTGATAAAGAAACAAGTAATAAAGCATATAAATTATTTTTGCTTGCAAATTTCATTATGGAAACCTCTTGGTTAAAGTTATTTTTCAATTTTCTTCTTATTGCAGATGGAGTATATCATTAATAGCGATATTGTAAAGTTATTATTAATGATAAGGCGAATTTAGTTTTTTTAAGAAATTACTCAAATGAGATTGCACCACTTCTTGTGCGAGTGATTTTTGATGTACTTTTATTTTTTTTATCAAGTATGACTAGTTCCGCTTGTTTTAAAGATTGAAAATATTGATGTTGTGCAGCCCAATTTTTTTCTAAATCTCGTTGGAGGTAAAAATCTTCAGCAAGTAAAAGTATAGGTATTAATTTTTTTGCACGATACAATTCTTTTTCTTCTTTATGTTTTTTTAATAAACTAGGCCAAATTGCACTTTGTAAATGCCAGAATTTGCACTTAGATTCTATTGTCTTATTTTTTATTTGTTTATTAAATTTAAAGCCATAGGTAATAAATATAGTTTGAATAATATCAAAACAATTTAGATAAAAATAAGTATGGCAATAATATAATTCTTTTTTAGTAGAGTTGGTTGTTTTTTGTAGAGCTTTCATTTTCTTTGATGTTTTTTGTAGTAAATGTGATCCAAGATTGGATAATTTTTCTTGAAGGATATTATTAATTTCTGATTGATCGATAGTTTTAGTCGGATGATTTTCTTTTGCATTTTTTTCAATATTCAAAATAAGATCCGATATAAGACCTGATATTTGGTACATAAAGTTTAGCACGTGTTTATGAGTAGGTTTGGGACTTTCTATTTGGTTGCAGAGAAACTCTATTTCATTTTTTTGTTTTTCTAGTATTTTGGTTAATTGTAATTGAGAATAATTATCGACCGAAAGAGAGCCTCTTTTGGTTGCTGTTAATTTATTTTTTTGCTTAGATTCTTCCATTGGATAGGTGCTCACCCAAAAAAATAATAAAAATAGATATAGAAATTTGAGTGTCAATTTCATATTTCTTTTCCTTATGGAATTCATAATATTAATTCCTTTTAAATTGTTATCACAAAAAAACTATTGCTTTTTCTAATTGAATTATCTGGTTGATGGCTTACAATAATAAAAAAAAAATTTTCCCATGTAAAGTAATGTGTGGGAAATACCTTTAAAAAAAACCAGAATCCAGTATTATGTATTAAACATTTAGTAGATGATTAATTGGAGAGATGGCAGAGCGGACGAATGCGGTTGCCTCGAAAGCGATTATCTTATGAAAATGAGATCGTGGGTTCGAATCCCACTCTCTCCACCAATAGACATAATAAATAAGTAAGCAAAAAATAGGATTTTTATGTTTAATTTTAAGCGCATCATTATTTTTTTCGGTATAATTAGTTTAAATAGTACCATTTTTCCTATGGTATATGATAATCGTTTTTTTCCGTTATATGAGCACATTTATTCGCGTACCAAAGAAAAACCATCGGTATTCATTGGTGATCTTTTTGTAATGACTGCAAATGATGCTGCAAAGAATAATGATGATAGTATTGGTATTCCGGAAATATTAGGAAACTATGATTTAAATAAATTGGCAAATGCCATTGTTGATCTTGGCAGACCAAATCCTTTTATTGGTACACAGTTTGAACAATATCTTGGTAGAGAAATTCCATATCGCATGAAAGGGAAATTGCAAGCGCAGGGTCTTGCATTTGCATATTATCAAAGCCTTACCGAAAACGTAGGAATTGGAGCCACTTGGTTTGCCATGCATGTTTTTTCTCGTATAAATTTTATGTTAGCAGAAAATACGCTGGGTTTGACTACGGAACAAGTTCGAGAATTGGATGCGTTACGACGTTGCATGCAAAACTCAATTGGATTGGAGGCGCCAAAATGGAGTAAATCTGGTTTTTCTGATATCGATTTATATTTAAGGTTTGGCAATATTTGGAATTATACTTATAAATTTAGAAGAATTGATGCAGGCGTACGTACAGGTGTTATGATTCCAACTGGTGTGCGGCGAGATGCCAATAATCCCGCTTCTGTTCCTTTTGGTGGTGATGGTCATTGGGGGATATATTTAGCAAGTGATCTAGAAATAGAATTTAAAGAAGATTGGATTGCCGGTTTTTTATTCCGTTTTAATAAACGTTTTGGACGGAAAAAAATAGAACGACTTCCATTGGCAGGAGAGCAGCCATTATTTGGTGCGTTACTTGGAGAAGCTCATATAGATCCTGGTATTACTTTTATTTTTTGCCCTTATCTACGTTTTGAAGATATTCGAGATGGACTTGGCATTCAAGCAAAATATACGATAGTTACTCATTTTGATGATTTAATTAAAGATGCACGTGTAGGAACGCCTTCACCAGAACCAATGTTGCAACCATGGATTAATGTAACCGATTGGACTTCAGAATACTTGACTCTTAAAGTTTTTTATGATTTTGCTAGAGTGAGAGTTGATAAGTATTATGCACCAGTATTTTCATTAACATGGGATATTCCAATTCAATTTTTCTTAACTGAAAGAGTGAGCAAAACGAGTCGTGTTGCATTAGGAATTAAATTTAGCTTTTGATTAGCTAGGAGAGGTTCATGAGGTTTAAATTTTTACCGGCCAAGAGATTATTTCAGTTCTTTTCTAATGATGTTGCCATAGATTTAGGTACTGCTAATACGCTTGTTTATGTACGTAACCGCGGCATTGTATTAGATGAGCCTTCGGTGGTAGCAGTTAAAGCGAATACGAATCAAGTTTTAGCAGCAGGAAAAATGGCAAAGGATATGCTCGGAAAAACACCGGAAAGTATTATTGCTTGTCGTCCATTGCGTGATGGAGTGATCGCTAATTTTGAATTAGCCGAAAGTATGTTGCGTTATTTTATTCGCCGTGTTCATGATAATAGACGAACCTTAATTAGCCCACGTATGATCATTGGTGTTCCTTCTGGTATTACGCAAGTAGAGCGACGTGCTGTAGAAGATTCGGCAAAGCAAGCAGGTGCGCGTGAAGTTTATACAATAATGGAACCAATGGCTGCTGCTATAGGAGCGGGATTGCAGGTTCAAGATCCTTCAGGAACCATGATTGTTGATATTGGTGGCGGTACTACAGAAGTTGCTGTAATCACATTAAAGGATGTTGTTTTTTGTAGATCAGTGCGTGTTGGTGGTGATGAAATGGATCGTTCAATAGTGCAATATATTAAACGGAAATATAATTTGCTTATTGGTGAGCGTACTGCAGAACAAATTAAAATTTGTATTGGTACTGTAATGCCTGAAGCAGATTCTACGACTATGCAAGTTAAAGGCCGAGATTTAGTTACCGGTGTACCAAAAACCGTTCAATTAACAAGTTTGGAAGTACATGAAGCATTATTAGAAACTATAGCAACAATAGTTGAAGTAGTGCGTGTAGCCTTAGAAAATACACCGCCAGAATTATCTTCTGATTTAGTTGATCAAGGTATTACAATGGCTGGTGGTGGTTCATTATTGCGTGGACTTGATACTCTTATTTCTAAAGAAACTGGATTGCCAGTAAAATTAGCAGAAGATCCATTATTATCGGTAGTAAAAGGAGCAGGTAAAGTCCTAGAAGAATTAGATTTTTTTAAAGAAGCATTAATGTGAGGCTTTGTTGAAAAACATTCAAGGTATTCCGGTTAAAAAAAAATTTGGGCAACATTTTCTCCGTGATCAATCAATTGCTGATCATATGATTGAAGCAGTTTCATTAGATTCTTCATCTTCAGTATTAGAAATTGGTTGTGGAGATGGATTTTTAACCCGAACTATTTTGCAGGCACCAATTGTACGTCTCTGGGTTTTTGAAATTGATCCTGATTGGGTAAATTATGTAAAGGATACCATTCAAGATGATCGTTTAATGGTTTTTCAAGAAAATATTCTTGATATAGATTTTACAAGGTTAGAAGCACATAAGCCATGGGTTTTGCTTTCAAATTTACCCTATCAGATTACTTTTCCCATATTACATTTGATTAAAAAGCATAGTGATTTATTTGCAGAAGGTGTAGTAATGATGCAAGAAGAAGTTGCTCAAAAAATTTTGAAAACTTCAGGAAGAGGTTATGGCTATCCTTCTTTATTTTTTCAATATTATTTTGATTGGAAGCTATTAGATAAAATACCGCCAGATGCTTTTTTCCCACCACCGAAAGTTGATTCGCGTCTTTTATATTTTAAGCCTAAAAAATTTGTAGAGCCCATTGAACAAGAAACCGAATTTTGGAAATTTATCAAGGCTTGTTTTCATTACCCACGACGCACATTGAAAAATAATTTGCAACAATCTCATTATGATTTAAGTAGCCTTTCTCCCGAAAGGTTAGTATTACGTGCACAACAATTAAGTATGGAAGATTTTTTAAATATTTGGGAAAAAATTAGGCAATCGGGTATTTAAACCGTTGATGCCCCATGCGCTGTACGTTGCGATTAGATAACCACCGTTTTTTTCCATTCCGTTTAGCTTCATTAATTTTAGCATTATATATTTTTTTGTTAAAATTATCGGGTCTATATAATTCAGCTTTTTCTTTTGCCATTGTTAATTGTTCTACGGTTAAGAAAGGTAAAAAATATTCTTTTTTACTCAAAAAGTCATAAGCAATTAATTGTTCATAACTTGGGTGTACTTCTACAGAGATATTTTTAGTATTTGGTAAATGCTGCTGCAATTGAGATACGATATAAGGAATTATAATTGCCAAAGGCAATGGATAAAGAGGAAAATTTTTACGAAAATTGACTGGTGTCCATCCAAAAGACCATAATTCAGAATGGCCAGGATCAGCAGTGCGTAAATGCTTACGTTTTTTTATTGCAATCATACGTTCATCAGCAGTTTGTGGTTTGCGGTCTTTAGTTAATGCTGGTCTTTTCATCCGAATATTAATTTGCACTAATTTTTCTGATACAGGAAAATCGGATCTTTTTTTAAAGATGCGATTAGAAAACATACGATTTACCGAAAAGCAATCCATTCTTTGTACGCGGTCACCATAAGAATAACAATGGTAAATTTTTTTGAATATTGAACTATTTATTAAATAATCCGTTTCTGGCAAAATTGGTACACCAATTAGAATGAGTTCATCAATAATTATTTTTTCTTCTTTTTTATATCCTTCAGATTTATATATTTCAGCAAGCTTCAAAGCTACGTTGCCACCATGGCTATAGCTTACAATGCGTATTTTAGGTTTTACACTTTTTTGTTTTATATTAGGTAATTCCTTGAGAAGTTGATCATAAAAAATTTTTGCTTCAAGATAACGCATGCGAGGGCTTAATAAACCAGACCAACCAAAAGTATAATATTGATTTTTCATTTGTTGGCCGGCATGCAAATACATATCATCAAATAATTGTGCATAAGCTGAAGCGGCAGCGCCTTTTTGAATAAGTGAAGCATTAATTTTATGTAAACCAAGATCTTGCATGGGATGATGTTGATAAAAAAATTGATCTCGTCGTGTTAGCTCTATGGTATGTGCATAAGTAGTATTCGCAATCTTATCTCTAACAAATTTGACTACGTTTGGAATATTTAAATATGGCTTAACGCTAATAATACCGTGTATAAATATAGTTATCCATTCTTCTAATTGAGCAATATTTTCTACTATTTTTTTATCTTCTAAAATAATTGATTGGGATGGTGCCAAAGATTCTTTTTCTTGAAGTTCTTGTTGTCGTGGCACTAAAGAAAGAGTGATCAATAACAAAATTAATAAGGATAATTTTTTTGCAGCAATTGTTTTCATATATCCAATGGCTTTAATGTATAGAGCCTCTCTTTCATAGTTTAATATAGCGTTCTCCATCACTATGTATACACAATAATTTTATCATTCTGCAATCATCTTTAATAATTTAAAAATAAAAATGAGATATTTTACTCTTTTATAAAGCGAGGGATAATAAATCGTAAAAATAATGGCATTAAAGAAAGAGAGCTTAATAATATAAGTGCTAAAATAATTAAGGGAGAAAAAATATCCTGCAATTTGTTAACATGTTTTAGCTGTTCACCTAAAAAAGAATAAATCAAAGTAGCGGGCATGATGCCAAGAGCAGTGGTCCAGCTAAAAGTAAATATTGATATTGTGGTAAGCCCAGCAAGAATATTAACCAAAAAAAAAGGCATGATGGGAATTACGCGTAAGGTTAATAAATAATAAATACCAAATTTTTCAATTTTCTGATTAAAATTTTTTAATTTATCTTTAAAATGTTTTTGCAATATTGAACCTATAATAAATCTTACACTTAAAAAGGCAATAATAGATCCTGCTATTGCCCCAATAATAGTGTAAATAAATCCGGGAAGAGTATTAAATAAAAACCCACCAATTAAAGTAATTGATGCTGAGCCTGGAATCAAAAAAGCAGCTAATAACAAATATGTACCAATGTAACACAATACAGAAAGGAGGTAGTGTTGATTTGCAAATGCTATAACAAGAGTTTTATAATATTGAAAAACATCAATATTAAGATACTGATTTACATCAAAATAATAATATAATGATAGAGCAAAAATGATTAACATGAGTAATAAAAAGCGAAAAGAATGTATCAATTTCAATTTTTCCCTTTTTTAAAAAATTAAGGTAAATGAAAAGAAAGTGGTATAATTAAACTTTGATTGATTGCCAAATAAATTCTGTGCAATAGGGCCCTGAAATAAAACTTCGAATAATAAATTTTTGCGAGTCCAAGAAATTAAAGGGCCAAAAAAAATAACATTGCCGCCCGTATTTTCATCAATGATACCATTAATTTTATCTTGCTTTTCATAAATACCTGTAAGATCTAAGTTTATAAATAATTTTGATGAACCTTTATTCATGAAATTAATTGCACGCCCAAAAACAAGTTCATATTCATAAACACTTCCGGGCTTAAATCCTTTGCGCTTAGTAGTTAATAGTGTATCGATATTTAAGGCGGCATACCAATTATTAGAATAATGTGCAGCAGAGATATTGAATACGATATCAAATGTACCAGTACCAAGTAAAGGAATAGCTAAGCGGTCGCCAGTTGGAAATTTCATGCCACCCATAACTAATAAACTATGTGGACCATTTACAAAAGGTTTCCATTCTACAGTAGCAATTATATCTCCTAAACCTCTAGATATTCCTTCAGCAGCAGCATTCTTTAGAAAAATTGGTATAAATAGCTCTACTCCAATATCTTTAGTTAACCCATACGCAAATTCAGCTGCCCAGATAAGTTCTTTTTCTTCACCTGCTTTGATATATTCAAGCGTATTTTGCAGAATCCAAGCTCCTTTTTGGGTGGTAATTCTACCACCCAAACGCTCGCCAAGCGCTTCTCCTATTAATGGAGGTAATTGAGGATACGCAGTTGAATGGGTAATAAATAAGCTAAAGAAAAAAAAATACTTTAAATAGTTAAGCAGATAATCTTGCATTAAAACTTCCTTTCTTGCTTTTTTCTATCATAAAGGTATTTTTTTGACGCTTCAATATCAAAAAATGGGGATAAATAAAAAAAGCCACTTTATATAAAGTGGCTTAAAAAAATTATAAAAAAATTATTATTTACGGAGCGATTCTTTTAGTGTATCAACATATAGACCAATGATTATGCCTAGGCGTGCCCCTAATTCAAATGTGCTTGCTTTTTGCCCAGCGATCATATTTCCTTGATATAGTAATTCAGACCAAAAACAATCATCATAAGGTTTAGCTTGTGCAAGCTTGTAGACTGGTAAAGTTTCTATTTCTTTAACAACTTGTTCTACTATTTTCCAGCATTCTTCGTCGCAAGATAAAATAATTGAACAAATTTCCATTACTATCGGGCATTCTTCTTTTTTGTATGCTTTGGTAATATGGTTAGCTTTTGCAATTATTTTTGTTTTTGCATCCTGCCATTGAAGTGAATAAGTAGAAGTGCTCATAGTAACTAAGGCAATAAAGGCTAGTTTTCTTAACATAAGAATCCTTTGAATAGAAGATTTTAATAGGCATTAGTATAAAAAATTTTTTTGAGTTTGTAAATTTCATCAAGGTAAAAAATCAAGTCAAAAATTTTTTTCAGATTAGCATATTTTGCTCTTACAAAAGTAAAAAGAATTCTTGAGCTTTACATGATTAAAATCATATAGTGATTCAAAGGAGAAGCATGAATCAGATTTTAATGCGCTATTTAATTTTATTTAAGCATCTGTTTAAATCAAGCATTCAATTAACTTATGGTGTTTGGAAAATATCACATTTGCCTGCACCAATTGTGACTATATTTGGTGGTGCACGGTTAAAACAAACTGATTTTTTTGCACAAAAGGCGCATGAGTTGAGCCATCGATTAGTGCAGGCAAATATTTCAGTTATTAGTGGTGGCGGCACTGGTATTATGGAGGCAGTGAATTGTGGCGCAATTTTTAAGAAAACAGAAAAAATGAAAATGCGAACTTTAGGGATCACTGTGAAAGGTTTGGAGCCTCTAAATGTTTGTGCAAAAAATTTTATAACGCTTGATCATTTTTTTGCACGAAAATGGTTGATGATTAATTACTCAGTGGCTTTTGCAGTTTTTCCTGGAGGTTTTGGTACGCTTGATGAATTTGCGGAAGTTATAACTTTATTACAAACGCAAAAATTATTACCAGGTGTTCCCGTAATACTATTTGGAAGAGATTATTGGGATCCATTTATGAATTGGCTTCATGAATCTGCCTTAAAATATGGCTTAGTATCGTTAGAAGATATTAACTTGATACGCATTACTGATGATGTGTATGAAGCATTTTGTTTGTTGCAAGAACGCTGCGAACTATGCAAGAAATGTATTGCTGAATTAAACAATAAATGGGAGCAAAAATGAATTGGCAAGTAATAAAAGATGCTTTTTTTTATCTTGGCAATTTCCCTACCTATGTATATGGCTTATGGACTTTACATCGAATAAATAAACCAATTGTGACAATCTTTGGTGGAAAGCGAATGAAACAGGATTCAATATATTACAATCAGGCTTTTGAGCTAGGAAAAAAATTAATTGCCGCCGGTTTTGGGGTAATTACGGGAGGTGGCCCTGGTATTATGGAAGCGGGATTATGCGGTGCACGAGAACAAGGAGAAAAGTATTCATTGGGAATTGGGGTTGCTGGTGTTGATATTGAATTTGAATCGGTATGCAATCAGAAAACCATTTTTTTGCATGATTTTGCACATCGCAAACAATTGCTTATTTATTATTCAGTAGCATTCATAATATTTCCAGGAGGGATTGGTACATTAGATGAGCTTTTAGAAGTAATGAATTTAATGAAAACAAATAAAATTAAAATAATGCCAATTATTTTAATCAACAAAGAATATTGGCAATTGTTTTTAAATTGGTTTCAAATGGCTGTTAATAAAGGATATGTTAATAAAAAATATGCTGATATACTTCATGTGACAGATAATATTGATGATGTTTTAAATATTTTAGCCAAAAAAACTAAAGGAGCACATGGGTGATGAGCATATATGGATTTTCTTAGGAGTTACATCAGCATTTTTTGCCGCATTAGTAGGCATTTTTAATAAACTTGGGGTGGCTCATCTTGATAGCACTTTAGCAGTAATGATTTATACTTTTCTTACTTTTCTTTATCTTCTTTTGATAACTATTTTTAACAAAAAAATTTATCTTCTTTGGCATATTGATTCTCAGTCTTTATGTTATTTGTTTTTATCTGGATTATGCGGTGCTTGTTCTTGGCTCGCTTATTTTTTTGCATTAAAAATTGCACCGATTTCTCGGATAAGTATCATTGATCGTCTTACAATGATTTTTTTAGTATTGTTATCAATTGGGTTTGGGGAGCGTTTTTACTGGAAAACACTTATTGATTTATTAATTATAATGATAGGAATAATTTTTATTTTTTTAAATTAATATTTTTTTAAATTTAAGCGTTTGAGCAAGTTTTTCAGGAGATTGATAAAGAATAGTGTTAAAACCACATTCTCGCGCCGTATTAATATTTCTTTTATTGTTGTCAATAAAAATGCATTGATGAGCTGAGAGATTAAATTTTTTAATAAACTTTTCGAATGCTTCATGGTAAGGCTTTTGAATCCAATTATCATTTTCTTGTGCTACTGCAACATCATCAAAAAGATTTACAATATGCGGAAAGCGTTGTTTGAATTGTGCAAATGTACGCTGACCAATATTTGAAAATAAATACAGTGGGTGACCTTGATTTTTTAATTCTGCTACCAATCCTAATGTATCATCAATAGGAACCTGTTCATTCATCATATTAATAATAACATCAACGAACGGAGAAAATTTAGGATATTTTTTGGCAGTGCTTACAATATAATGTTCTGGAACGCGACTTGTAGTGAGTAATTGAATAATATGCTTTATAAAAGAAGGTGATAAAAAAAAGCAGAGTAAATCGATCCGATAACAATGCCTAACAAGATAACGGAGAATTTTTGGATAATTTTTTTTTACGAGAACATCATGTAAGTCAAAAACAAAGATAGCCTTATTTGGATTGGTATTCATAAATAATCCCCCTAACCCCAGCATTATCTTTTTTCATGCTACTTAATTCCTTTAAGAAAGGTAAAGGGTTTTAATGTAAATTTAGACAAAGAAGGATATAATTCATTCTTTTTGCTTATCATAATAATAAGAAAAATACAGCTTTAATTAAACAACTACTTTCAGAATGTATTGGTTTTCGATTGTCGTTTGATTAAAAGGTCCTTTTGCTTTTTGCCAAATTCGCTATACTAATAATAAAAAACACCTGTTTTTAATGATCGGAGAATTATATGAGCAAACGTTTTGCTTCTTCTGTTTTTATACTGCTATTTACTAGTGTATTATTTATTGTCAGTGGTATCAAAATAAACATGATTTGGGGATCTAGTTTTTCCTTTTTATCAGGGTTTAATTTGGTTGGGCCTTTGGCAGGGATCTTTTTAGGGCTACCATTTGCCATATTAATATTAGCCGTGAAATATCTTTTTAAATTATACATTTTAAGCGGCAACTTTCTTAACCCATTGCTTTATTATGTGCCAACTCTGTGTGCCATGGCATATTGGAAAGATAAATCAAAATTAATAAGACTTTTTCTTCCTTTAGTATGTATGGCTTTATTTGTGATTCATCCAATTGGTAATGCCGCGTGGTTTTATTCACTTTATTGGTTTATTCCTTTGGTAATTTACTGCTTGCCAACACAAACAATTTTTACCCAATCTTTAGGTAGTACTTTTACTGCGCATGCTGTTGGAACAGTATTGTGGCTTTATTTTGGTTCAATGAATGTTGAGCTTTTTTATACACTGATGCCAATTGTATTTATTGAACGGCTGTTGATCGCAAGTGGCATGACTATTATGTATTACTTATTGAGTGCGGCTCGATCTAGCACCCAAAGGTTAGCAAATCGAGTACATTTATATCTTTATGCATAAAAAAATTGATCGATAAAAAAGGAAGCATATGCAGCATCTAGCCTGTATTATGGATGGCAATCGTCGATGGGCAAAAAAAAATAGTTTAAGACCATGGCTAGGACATCGAAAAGGTGCTGAATCTATTCGTGAAGTAATCAAATTTTGTTTAAATAACAATATTCATTATTTATCTTTATTTACTTTTTCAATTGAAAATTTTAATAGATCTAAGCAAGAATGCACTTATCTTTTTAACTTAATTACACAAGAAGCTCAAAATCATTTAGGTGAATTTATTCAAAATGGTATACGAGTACGATTTATTGGTAATCGTGCATTATTTCCTGAATCAACTAAATCTATAATTGAGCAATTAGAACACAAAACTGAACAAAATACGCAATTGAATGTGAACTTTTTATTTTGTTATGGTGCTCGTCAAGAAATTATTGATGCAATCAAAATGGTTGTACGTAAAGTGAAAGCAGGCTTGCTTGCAGAAGATGAAATCTCTGAAGCATCTTTTTTTGATTATTTATGGACTCGTGGAGTACCGGAGCCGGATCTTATTATTCGAACTGGCGGTGCCGTGCGATTAAGTAATTTTTTATTGTATCAATCAGCGTATTCTGAATTTTATTTTTTAGATTGTTTATGGCCAGATATATCTCAAGTACATTTACAAAAGGCGCTTGGCTATTTTAATGACTGCAAAAGGAATTTTGGTTCATGAAGACGGTTTGTGTGCTCGGTGAAGGTGCTTGGGGTACTGCGATAGCAACATTACTGGCTTCAAATAATATTGAAGTTCAGTTGTGGTGTTATGATAAAAATATTGCCGAAGATATTAAAATCTCTCGCTATAATAATCGTTATTTACCAAATGTTTATTTGGATGCAAAAATTAAACCTATTACTGATATTGCAAAGGCAACAAAAAACGTCTCATGGATTTTTGAAGCTATTCCAGTTAAGTTTTTACGCAAAGTAATTGAAGAGATTAAGCAATATGCGGTAAACGAAAAAAATTGGGTTATTTTAAGCAAAGGAATAGAACAAGATACATTGTTGCTGCCAAGCCAAATTATCGATGATGTATTCAAGATTTCAGTGCCAAAGGCGGTATTATTAGGCCCCAGCTATGCACAGGATTTAGCACATAAAGAAATTACAGCGGTTACGTTGGGTGTCAATGATTGTATGTTAGGCTACTCATTGCAAGAACTGCTTAATAACGATTATTTTCGTTCTTATTTATCATTGGATATTATGGGCGCGCAAGTTGGTGCAGCAATAAAAAATGTGATCACTTTAGCAGTTGGCATGCTTGATGGCGCAGGACATACTGATAATGTAAAAGCATTCATTTTAACACGCGGGCTTACGGAAATGATTACGTTAGCAAAGTTATATAACGGCAGACCGGAGACGCTTTATGGACTTTGTGGTGTGGGCGATTTAGTGTTAACCGCGATGGGTAAATTAAGCAAAAACCGAGAAGTTGGTAGAAGATTAGGTAAAGGTCAAAAATTAGAAAAAATTTTGGATGAAACTGGTTATATCCCTGAAGGAATCAATACCGTAAATTCAGTCCATCAATTAATTGAAAACCATAATCTTGATTTGCCGATTTGTAATGGCGTGTATCAAATTATTAATGGCAAGCAATCAATTGACGGACTTTTAACTTTGCTTATGCAGCGGCCACCTGAGCAAGATTGTGTATTTTAAACTTTAAATTGTTGACCAAGCTCATCGGTTAATATTACTTCTTGACCAATTCTTAGATCTAAATGATCATATTGTTTATTTTTGATGTCTTCAATAAAATCATTTACTGATTGCGGAACTTCTTTTTTATAATCGATGTAGTTTTGTTTTATAGTTTTGGCTTCTCGATACATAAGTTGAATTCCTAGTCCTTTAGCTTTTTTTCTGATTTCTTTTATATCAGCAGAAGCATAGTCCTCACAATTATTAAGAATAGATTTGAACTTATTAAATATCGCTTGAGGTACTCGTTCTTTGCGCATATTTTGTTCATCATCAGATCCAAACCATTGAGGATAAAGCTTGCGAAGAATGGAATGTCCAAATTCACGACAATGAAGTCCTGCATCTTGTACATTTCCTATTCCGTGATTTTCCATTTTGATAAAAATTAATTGCTTTTCTTCATCAACTTTACCAAATAAAATATGGCGTTTATTAGAAACTGGTAAAAAGATATCTTGCTTATCAATATCAATACCATAATGTATATAAGCTTCTTTTTTCTGAAGGCTTTTTACTGAATTCGCAGCATTATCTAAGCCCCAATAAGAAAAAATACTTGATATAAAAGTTGGTTTTGGTTCAACTTTATTACTTTGTTCATAATATTGATTAAAATGGCTTGAAGGCCGCGGATAAGCGGTTAAATTTTGAAAGCAAATAGCAGGGCTTTCAGCATTGATACCTTGATATTTTTTATCTACATAAGATTTTAGAAATTCAAAAATTCCAAAATTGGAATCTTGAATAACAAATGTTCCTTCATTAAATTCTTGATTTTTATTTTCTGCTAATGCATAAAAATAATGCAATAATTCCGTAATTTGGGTTAAATGATCCTTATCTTTCAATAGATTGTCAAAGCCATTGTTATAGTTGCTGTTTTTAATATTGCTATAATGATTCAATCCATTGTTAATTTTCTCAGATTCTAATTTTGATAATTTAACAAAACCGTTTTCTTCAGACATAGTAAGTTCATCTGAAGGCTTTTCATCTTCATTTTCTTGTTTGGCCCAAGGAATTTCACTTGGAACATGAGATTGATTTTCTGAGCTTTTTGGGTCTTCTATTGGTTCTAGAGGATTTCCAATGTTTTCTTGTGTTTCTTCTTCAGTTTCTATTTTAGTATTGGATTCTTCTCGTTGGCTTGAATTTTCAATATTATTTGAATCTTCCGGTGATACAATAATTTCTGGCACTGGAATATTTTCCTTTTTTGGTACAACTATAACTTTTATTTCTGAGTTTTCGGGCTTATTTTTGGGTGCAGTAAAATATTTATATGCAAAATAAGTAACTGGTACCGCAATAGCGGCGCCCACCAAAATAGGCCAATATTTTGCTGATCCTTCAATTTTTTGACTCACTGTTTCTTTGTTAAAAATTGAAGAAATACCTAATTGGCCCCAGCTGAAAGCCTGTGCTGAGCTGGAAATGAAGAAAGCTCCTAAGAGCGAAAGTAAGATTGAACGATAAATTTTATTAAATTTCATAAAAAACCACCATTTTTTAGCTAGATTGAAAGTAATATATAGTGTTATTTTAGCACAGAATCAATCTTTTGCAAGAAAAAGTTTCAAATAGAAAAGTATTTGTTTTCTATAGGGTATATTTGAGTGGGCAATATTCAAATTTTTTGTTTTTTTAGAGCTATTTTGATAGCTTGATATCACGAATTTTGACAAAGAAACATAATTTTAAGGAGAACATCAATGATATTACCAATTATTATAGTTTTAAGCTTGATAAATTCAATTTATGCTATGGAGCTTGATCCTTACCTAGGCAATAGAGACAATAGTTTGATAAAAATCGAGGAAGCAAATATATCTATTATTTTTCCCGATAAAACAACAGAAAATTATCCGCGTTCTTTTTTAGAAAGATTTGGTGTGATCAAAGCTATGCTCAAAGAAAAGTTTGAGGAAAATAATCAGTTAGATTTATCTGCATTTCCAAATAATAAGTTAAATAAACAAGCATTTGATTTGTTATATAAAGGCATGGGTAATTGCCAATATAATCAGTTTTCTCGGAATAATGAAAACTTAAAAAAAATTGTGCAAATTGCAGATTATTTGCAAGTTGATGAGATAGTGCAAGATAAAATTTATGAAAGAATTATTGAATTATTGCTCAATTATCAAGATTCTTTTGCTATATGTGAGCAGCCTTCAGCATTTAATCCATTTGCATTAAATCATAATCAGGAAAAAGAAATTGCAAAAAAAATTATTAAGAGTTTAGAAGCTAAATTACTCTCATTTTTAAAATCTAGAGTATATGATGGCGTTAATGCAATGTGCTTTCATCCAGATAGGAATCAAATTGCTTTAGGAGGGCCTGGAGCGAGAGTAAAGGTTTTAGATTTTTCTGATAATGAATTAAAGATAATTTTAGATAAAAAAGTTTCGGATTTTCCACAAACATTAAATAATATGCATTATAGCCAAAACGGTAATGTTATTGCGATGCAAGCTCAAGATGCACTATGGTTATGTAATGCCAAAACAGGAGAGTTAATACATAGTCTAAGTCTAAAAACTTATTATATTAGATCGGTTTGTTTTAGCCCAGATAGCAAATGGATTTTAGTAGCGTGGGAAAGTTATAACGAAGTTATTAAATGTCAATTAATTAACGTTGAATCTGGCCAATTAGTTTATTCTTTTTTTTCAAAAATAAATTTTTCAACTTCAAAAATACGAATGTGCTTTAATCCTCAAGGCACTATTTTTGCTTTAAGGGGAGATCAAGATATTGAGATATGGTATATAGCTGAAAACAATAGTGTTACATTAAACAATGATAATAAAACTATAAATTCTTTTCAATTTAGTCCAAGTGGGAAACATTTAATTGCTGCCATAGATAATTCGGTAAATATTTTGGATCTAACTTCAAGGCAAATTTTAAAGAAATTATGCTGTGATAATGTTGTTTTTTCCGTTAGTTATAGTGCGGATGAAAATTATATTATTGCTCGTTTAAAAGATAAAATAAATATATGGGAAAATCATTCGTATAAATTAATTGATACTCTATTTTTAAATGTAGATTTTAGTTCGAATTTTAATATAGAAGGTTTATTTGGGTTTAATTTGCATGAGACTATAGAGGAATGGAAAGAAAAAATACATCTATTAAAAAGTATTTATCATAAGAATTTTGATAAGAATTCATTGAAAAATTTATCATTTTACCGTTTGTTCTTTAATAAGAAATATACAAAAGTTGCTGGATGGCAGCCTGACGGCGGGTTCTTTTTATGTGATATAGAAACTTTAATCCAATTATATAAAAACTATACGAAGCAACAAGCGTTATTACTCGCATATGCTGTCAATAATAATGGTATTTATATCTGCGAGCATAAAAATCGTAATTTGCTTAACCTTTACAAATTGTGGAATGAACAAACTAGAAAAGCATTATCTGATTTGATTATTCCGATCTGTAGTAAATGTAAGCAACAATAAGCCTTTTGAAATGATAAAAAATTACAATAAAATTTGCGATGAAATATCAAAGCTTTTTTTATCTAACTTGCAGCTGAATATTGAGTGGCTTTGAAATATCCACTAGAGAGCCTGGAAGTGGTTTTTGATTTATTACGGTGCAATTTTGGCACTGATGCGAAGAATCAACCATAAGAGTATGAAAGATTTTTGGTTTGAGATTATAACCATCAAGGAATTTAATCACTTCGTCTATAGGTAATTCTTTAAAAGAAGGAAGAAGTACAGGCTTAGAATCATCTCCTGAAAAATACAATATTATGGATTTTTGCAATGGAGTGCCTGGATTTGGTATCTGAGCAATACAGGTGTCTTTTGGATAATTACTTTGCAAGATATATTCCTTATAAGGGATACGTTTTTGTTTGAGCAGAGATAAAATTTCTTCTTTTTGCATACCAATAAGGTTCGGAGTAATAAGTTTTTCTGATTGTTTCGATACCACACAAAATATGGTTTGGTTTGATTTTATTGCCTGGTGTGCTGCTGGAGATTGGGTAATTATGGTTCCTTCAGGCAAATCATTGTCCTCTTTTTGGCCAAGAATGCGAAGGTTTAAATTTTCACAAGAAAGTAGCAATACTGCTGCTGCAATATTTTTTCCAATGAGTGCCGGTGTTTTAATGATAGGCGTATGGAAAAAGACCGAAATCAACGCATAACCTATAATAAAACTGGTAAAGGGAAGAATCCAAAGATATTCATGAAATTTTATGAATATTTGCATAGTTATTCAATTAATATTCTCAGGCAAGCAATAAGCCGGATTCTGTATCATAATCTAAAGACCATGATTGACAATCATTCATCTTGGCGACCTACCCGCATGTTTAAATCGGAACGAAAAACCGCACATGCTTATTTGGTCTTGCTCCAGATAGGGTTTGCCCCTACAATACATTACTGCATTGCATTGTGCGCTCTTACCGCACATTTTCACCCTTACCATCCTAAAAAAAGATGGCGGTTATTTTCTGTGGCACTTTCCATGGGCTTACGCCCCCCTTAGTTGAATATTTTCTCCTAAGGTATCTTTTTCGTTTGGAGTCCGGACTTTCCTCTAGAAGCTTCTTTTGCTTCTAGCGACTGTCTAGCTTGCCTTTGAATTTATATTTCAATATTACTGTTAGTACTATTATATTAACACAAATTATTTTCATTGCATAGGGATATGAATATTGTATGGGAATGCCGAAAATCATTAAAAGCCCGGGCTTTATTGCGAGGAACAAAATTAGGGCAAAATAGCTTAAGCTATTTTCGTCAATGTTTAATATTTTTTGTGATATTTGTATGCATATGATTATTATTATGAGAAATAAAAATGAAAATAATATCGTGTCATATATTAAAACATCAAATATAAGTAAAAAAATAATAATAAAGATATTGAGCGAAAATGATTTATTTAAAACGCTAATAATAAAGAAACAAAATAATGCATTGATTATATTTTGATTAAAAAAATAAACCGAACCCAAATCTAAGATAAAAAGCAATATTGTCAGAAGATAAAAAGTAAGATAATATAACATCTCATTTGAAATTGTTTCTAGGATTAAATAATTTTTTGTAATTTTATATTGACAATGAATCTTATTCAAGTAATTTGTATAACGTTGTTACGTTTTAACCTTTTTTAGGAGTTTATCTTATATGAAGAAAATTTTTTTAACTATCATGGCGGCAATCTTAATGAGCAGTAATGCATCTATGGTTGCTAATGATACGATGCCTATGGATGAGCCAAAAACAGAAAATGTTTTTAAATCTATAGTTAAAAAATTATCCCCTACATCAGTAAGAAGTTTTGTTAGTGATAACAAGCTATATGTAGGAGCAGCGCTTGCAGTTGTATTTGGTCTTTATGCTTCTTCAAAATGCCCAAAAATTAGAAAAATGATTGGCATGGATGATGAAGAAACAAGAACAAAATCTATACCAAATCCAGAAGTAATTAATCCTGATAGGGCTTAATATTTCTGTATGAAAAAAGATATGAAAAGGGCCGCATGAGCGGCCTTTTTTTATAATAATAAAGATGAGAATTTTTTATTTTCTTTTTATACTTATCGTTATAAGTATTTCTACTGCTCTTGGAGCATTTTTTTTTATTTTTCACAGTCAATATATCGATTTTTCTCCTTTGCAAAATTATAATCCTGGTAGACCTACTATTATTTTGGATGATCAGGGTAATGAATGGGCACGATTTCAACTTGACCGTCGAGAACCAATTCTTTTTGAAGAGATACCGGAACATTTAAAACAGGCTTTTATTGCCGCAGAAGATCATGATTTCTGGTCTCATGCGGGCATTTCTTGGAAAGGAATTATCCGGTCATTTTTTATTAACTGTTATTATGGCCGTATTGTGCAAGGTGCAAGTACCATCACACAACAATTAGTAAAGTTATTATTTTGTGATGCACGCAAAACACTTGCAAGAAAAATTAAAGAACAATTTATTGCATTAATTGTTGAAAAACAATTTAGCAAAGAACATATTTTTCAAACATATTTAAATCATGTATATTTTGGATGCGGTATTTATGGAGTTGAAGCGGCTTGTCAGCGTTTTTGGAAAAAACATGCATCAGAAATTTCTTTAGATGAAGCAGCCGTATTAGCAGCAGTAGTAAAATCGCCTGGTCAGTATTGTCCTTTGTTGTTTCCTTTATCTACTCAAAAACGTCGTGATATTATTTTACACGCGATGTATCAATTGGGATTTATAAAACAAGAAGAATATGAAACTGCAAAACAAAAAGATTTACATCTTATTGACGAAAAACAAATCATTGTAGCGCCACATCTTAAAGAAACAATTCGTATATTTTTAGAACAGTTAATTGGAAAAGATACACTATATTCTAAAGGATTAATTGTACAAACTACTATTAATAAAAATATTCAGATTTGCGCACAAAATCAGTTTAATAACCAAATAAAGCTAGTTAAAGATCGGTTAATGCATGATATTGATGGAGCACTAATTTGCATGCATAGTAAAACTGGTGAAATAAAAGCATTAGTAGGAGGTGCTAATTTTAAATTATCAAAGTTTAATCGAGCTTTGCAGGCTAAACGACAATTTGGTTCTATTTTTAAACCTATTGTATTTGCTGCTGCAATTAATAATGGTATGTCATTTGCCGATACAGAAATTGATGAACCATTTTGTATTGAACAAGGCGGTTATATATGGAAGCCCCAAAACTCCTCATGTCAGTATGAAGGACAAATGACATTAGCACGGGCCTTATGTTATTCAAACAATATCATTACTATAAAAACACTTTTAAAAGTGGGCATATCAAATGTAATTGAACTTGCTAAAAAATTACATTTGAGTGGTTCTTTGCCGCCATATCCATCATTAGCGCTAGGATGTATTGACGGCACATTAAAAGAAGCAGCCGGTATGTTTAACGTTTTTGCTAACAATGGCGTATATATAGAGCCTCATTTTATAAAGTGGGTAAAAAATCAATGGGGGACTAAACTTTGGAAACAAAAAATACCACAACATCAGGTTCTTACCTCTGCAGTAACTGGACAAGTAATAAAAGTCTTAGGGTTAGGTATGGCACGTAAGCGTATGCGGCAACCAGATAATTGGATTACTTGTGATTCGTTTGGTAAAACGGGGACTACAAATGATTGTCGCACTTGTTGGTTTTGTGGTGCTACTACGACTTATACAACGGCGCTTTATTTAGGTTGTGACGATAATCAATCTATGGGCAAACATGTATTTGCTGCAAGTACCGCTTTTCCAATTTGGTTAGAACTTAATAAATGTATTAATCATGAAAAACAAAAATTTTCTTATGATCCTAGCCTTAAAGAAATTTATATTGATAGCAAAACGGGAAAACAATATCGTACAAAAATTAATGCTTCTATTTTCTCGATACTTATTCCAAAAGCTTACCGGTAAATTATTTACTTGATCCCTTATATCTGAAGTTGGCATAGTTAGATAAAAATTAGGAGATAATATGAAAAATCAAAAAATGATTTTGATGCAAGTATTCATCTTTTCCATATCATTTTTATTATACAGCCAAGAAAAAACTGGTGAGCAAAAAATAACCGAAAAATTTAAAGAATTCACCAAGCAAGCAAAAAAAGCTTGGAACGGTGCTGGTGATATGTTAAAAGGAGTAGGGCAAAGTTTTGGTTATGTAACACCAGACTATCATTATAGTTATCGTGTATTTAATGATGCGGCGATTCCTATTTTTATTGCACAAGAACGTTTAACTGGTTTTTTGGGTGCCACATTTCAAGGCAAGATTGTTAAAAGTGCAATTTTAGGGCCTTATTCTAATTCGGTTGATATGTTTTATGATCAGCAACTTTACTTTAATGTATGGTTAGCTGGGGATCCTGAAAAAAAAGAAAAATATCCACAAGATGAACGGCAATTTTTATCAAAATGGGGCGGTATAATTGGTGCAAAAGCTGGCGAAGTTGGGCTAGCTGCCACGGGTGTTGTTGGTGCGGGATTAGTAGGAGTAATTCCTAATGATAAATTAAATGAATTTTTTGGTTCAATAGGCGAAACATTTGGTAGTCTTGTTGGAACAATTGTTCATGCAGTTGGCGGATTTACCCATAAAAATGAATTAGGTAAGTATAAATTACTTTCTAAAACTATTTATCCGTGGCAACCAAAAGATGACAAAATATATTATTATCGAGCTTATACCTATAAAGGGGAGCTGAAAGCAGAATATCTTGATTTAAAAGGTACCACGCCGGAATTTGCGGGACAATTTTTCAATAATACTAAAAAAGATGTCCTATTAAAATTTAAGAAAAATAATAATGAATATACAGTTACGCTCCAACCAGATAGCTTTAATATGCTTGAATCAACCAAGGATATTGACCACTCTATTCGGCCCCCGGGTGATGAGATACGAGGATTTCAGTTTTTTAAAGATCAAGCAACGGAAGAAAATAAAATTACTTTTATGCCACTTGCGCCAGAAGGAATTGGTAATCTTATTAATAAAAGTAAAGATCCAGCAAAACCGGAATTAGAAGTTGTTGGTTCTATGCTATATACCTATGCAATATATGATTTGGAAGGCGATATTGCCGTTGGTATGCAGGGTTTAGCGATTGGAAACTTTGATCAACCAACTTCAGGCAACATTAGAGATATTAATCCAGCTCGTTGCCATATATGGTATAAATCAGCAGCGCAAGCGCAAGCAATTTTGGCAGAAAAAGGAGAGGTTAATTCTGCGACGGTACCAATTGATTTACCGGAACAAGTTTGGATTACCTATAAAACGGATGATTATACATTTTTAAAAAAAATTAATCCAAGTGAGGTGCTTGATTTTACTTTATTGCGGCCACAAATTAAAGAAAAAAATGCTTGTTTATATGTGCTTTCTTTAAAAACAGATGATGATAAAAAAGCACAATTGTTTATTGAACGTTTGCATGAAGGGTTAATAGGACAAGGAGCTATATTTACTGACGTAAGTAAACCTTTAGATAAAAAAAATATTCTTTCAGATATAAATCCAAATCAGAATGGCATTATTATCGATATGCAAGATAAAAATAGTTCAGGTATTAGTGGGATAATTTTATTATCAGACCAATTTTTGCCCGCAGGTGTTGATGATGGGCCATTTTTTTATATTATAGAACCAAGCTTATTACGAGTTGATCAATTTGCTAATGTAATATGGTTTAATAAGGAAGCTTACACAACTGATCAGGCAACAGGAGCAATAGCATTGAAATCAAATATTTTAACCGATTTAGGACAACGATTATCTAAGTGGATTAACGATTTTAAAACGAAACCAGATCAAGTAAGAAAAGCACTAGAGATTTATTTGAAACAAAATGGAAATGAAGGTTTATTTACTAATCCTACTGCAGCACCTGCGAGTAGAAACTTAACTACACAAGGAACAGAATTATTAGAAACACTTATTTTGGGCCCGGTTAGTATTGAAAAGTATCCGATATTAAGAAAATCTGGCCTTAATTATTATGTGTTTGGTTTAGGAGATAAGCCAAAAGAATGGCCTTCATAGAAATGTTTTAATGGTTTTTTTAAATAGATTGTTATCTTTCATGATTTCTTCTTGAGGTAACACTGATATTAATTGAGGGAATTTATCTGCAATTGCTTGTGCATTGAAGTATTGATGATTAGTGGTATTAGTTTTTAAAGGAATAAGTATTGCTGGTTTGGCAAAAAATAAAATTTCAAAAATAGTACCAGCGCCGGCACGAGAAATGATGCAATCAGCAGCATTATAAAATGGAGCCATATTATGGTTGAAAGAAAAAACATGATGCGGTAATGATAATGATTTATATAAAGAACTCCATTCATCAATATTATCTTTGCCTATTTGATGAATAATTTGTATTGATGAAAGAATAGCTGGATTAGTTAAAACTATATTTTTTATTAAATCATTTATAAAGATTGATCCTTGAGAACCACCTAAAACAAATAATGTTTTGCGATTTTTTTGCAAATTTAATGTGTTTATTGCATGCAATGTTGAGTTGCGATCGGTTTGAGTAAAATTTAACGGATATAAACAATATTCTGATTTTTGCTGTGGTAAATATTTTTTTGCTTCAGGAAAACAGTACCAAATAGTTCTAGCTAAGGGGCTAAGAATTTTAATTGCTTTACCTGGAATTGCGTTAAGTTCAAAAAGTTCAATCGGGATTTTAAGAAATCTTGCCGCAATACAGACAGGCAATGAAATATAACCACCCATACTTATTATTTTGCTTGGTTTATTTTTTCTTAATAATCTAAAGCACTGAAATATAATGAAAATAGTTTTTAATATATAAACCGGATAAAACCAAAGTTTGCGAGGAATATTATCAAGGTAGATAGGAATATGTGTAATAAAAGAATAATTATCTAAAATAGCTTTATCAAGTGCATTTGCAGTAGAAAAAAAAAGAATAGTAGCATCAGCATCTTGATTGTATATCTTTTTTGCAAGTGTTATTGCAGGTATAATATGGCCACCAGATTTTCCTGCTATAAAGGCGATAATAGATTTTTTTTTCATAATTAGTTTAAGAACGCCATTTATTTACTAATGTTTGACATTTGTTTTTTTCAAATATTGGGCATGATAATGATAATGCCTTATCCATCAAAGCAATAGCTTGTTTTGTATTGCCATATTTATAATGTACTTTGCTTAAATGTTTATGTATAAAAAAATCATTAGGTATAATTTGAGCAAGCGAATCTAATAATTTTTCTGCTTTATTATATTTTTTTTGTTTATACCAAATGAGCGCTTGCGTATCAAGATAATGCGGATTTTTTGGTTCTTGTTTTAATGATTTAGAAATTAATTTTTGTGCTTTAATACTATTTTTTTCTTTAGTCAGGTAAAAATATGCGGCTAAATTGAGAAAGGGTGAAAAATTATTTTTCTGTTTTAATTCTTGATCAAATAATTGAGTTAAGGCGTTAAATTCTTGTTGTTCATAATATATATGCGCTAATTGATACGTTATTTTTTGTGTGATTGATTTATCTTCAACTAAAGGGAGTGCTTTTTTTAAATAAGCAATAGCAGTTGAACGGTCTTTTTGTTTTAAAGATAAATCAGCTAAATAAAGTAAAACTAATCCATTTTTAGGAAACGCTGTCTCAATTTTTTTGAACGCTTGTATAATAGCTTCCTGCTCTATTTTTGCCTGATATAAAAGATACAATGCTCGATACCAATTATCATCTAACGGCTCTTTGCTAATCCAAGCAGTTAAAAGAGTAATTGCTTTTTTTGGTATATTTAAGGCACACAATAATTCGATTTTTAATAAACGGGCCGGGCGATACGATGAGTCTTGAGTGAGGCATTTTTCAGTTGCTGTTAAGGCTTGTTTGAATTCGCTTTGTTTATAAAGAGTAAACGCTTGTTCAAAATTTTTTTTCATACTTGCAAAGCCATTATTATTTTGTTTTTTGAAAAGGAGATTAATGAGTTGTTGTTCAACATTTTTATTGCGACCCGTTAATTGAAGAAAAGTGCGATAGCCCGTAATGGCTTCATCGATATTGCCAGCTAATTCATGAATGAGCCCGGAAAGAAGCCAGCCTTGATCGAACGATGTATTAAGTTCTAACGCTTTTTTTATATTCTCTTGCGCTTTTTGCTGATCATGATTGCTCATATATAATTGCGCTTTTAGAAAATAGAATATAAAATTAATCGGTCTTTCGATACCACTACCTAAAAACTCATCAATTACCTGAAATGCTTGTGGCGTTTGTTTGCTTTTCATATAGGCAAGAGTAGTTCCATAAGCAACTTCAGGGCTATTTTTAAATTTATTGTAAAGATTAATGATTTTTTGATCGGCTTGGGTTTGGTTGTTTGTTAATTCTAGTGCTTTTACCAGTAATAATTGTGTTTCCAAATGTTCCGATAAATGTTGATCAATCGTTGGTATTAATTTTGTAATAGCTGCAAATTGATTAGTTTCATACAAATGATAAATATATCCAGGATAGGTATATACTGATCCATTGTTATAAAGAATCATATCAAAATAATGCTGTGCTATAGTTGATTTTTGCTCAAGTTGATTATAATAAGCCCACAAATATAAGTGGTATTGATTTTCTTGATTTAACACAGAAGAAGATGGAGGCAAGCAAAATAAAGTTTGTATAGGGCTAATGAAAATCAATAAAATTAATATAGTTTTCATGGTCTCTCCTGATAGCAACGTAGTAGAAAGTTTTTTAGAGCATTTCTTAAATCAGCATCTTCGATGTTATTTAATATGGCCTGCTCTTTTTTTGTTAATGTAACTTTTTTTGCAGGAGTCTGGGAACAGTTATGAATATTTCTTATTCTTTCCTTTTTTTTAGGCGTTTGCTTGAATTTTAATTTTTTAATACGTGGTTTATCAAGTTTAGCATTAATAGTTTCAAGCAAAATGGGAGTGAGTAGATAAAGTTCTTGCAACCAACTAGAATCATTAACACCAAGAATAAGTGAATCATTATCAATTTTTTCTAGTCGTACTTGACTCGATAAATGGCCAATAATATCAGTCCAATTTGATAAGAGATTTTTTTTCCATTCATGTTCAGGTATAATTAACGAGTTAATTAATTGGTCAATTGGTTTTATCATGTTTTTTTAGCTTATAAGAATAATATATTTAAGAACAGTATAGAGTTATTTCTTATTAAAAGAAAAAAATAAACAATGATTTTTCTAAGATTTTTTTGACAAAACTATTGAAAGCTTATATAAATTTTATTCTAGTATGTTATTTTATTTTTTTTTAAGATAGGAATTGTATGAGACTTGTTAAGTTTTTTTTACTTGTAGGAATTTTCTATAGTGGTCTTAGTGCAAATTCGGATACAAAGAATAATAATGATAATGCTAAACATAATAGGCGTGTAAATACGTTAGTAGGGGCTCATCTTTTAGCTGCTATTCCTGCAAATCAACAAAGCTCCAGTTATGATTTATATTATGATTTTCCTGGAAGCTCACCTTTTGCTTTTGGAAACCAAAAAATAGATAAAAAAATAAATTATTCAGAATATTTAGCTCCTTACCATATAGATTTTCCATAAAATTAAATTTTTCTTTTTTTGAAAGGTCAAGCATCCAGTGCTTGGCCTTATTTTTTTTACAATACTTGCTATAACAAAAACTTTTTTTATATATTTTGCCAAGAATTGAACATGAAATAAAAAAAAGATAATTATGATAAAAGATTTTGAAATTATTCCACATACTGCAGATCTTAAGATTCGTGTATATGGAAAAACATTAGAAGAACTTTTTCGTAATGCAATTATTGGTATGTTTCAAAGTATTGGGCCGCGTGCTGAATCATGTTTTGTTGAAAATGATCGCTTGATTTGCTCACAATTGCCTATAGAAAGAAAAATTGAATTACATTCTATAGACTTAGATATTTTATTAGTTGATTTTTTGTCAGAAGCGCTTTTTCTCTCAGATTCGTATAATGAAGCATATCTTGATGCAAAAATTAAAACATTAGATGATAAAAATATTTCAGCTATTTTATATGGTATTAAAATTAATAGATTTGAAGTGGTTGAAATTAAAGCGGTTACTTTTCATGATTTATCAATAAAGCAAGTTAATAGTATTTGGGAAACCAATATTGTTTTTGATATTTAAGGGGGTTGCAAATGATAAAAGAATTAGAAAAAAAAGATTTAATAAAAGTTGATGAAAATATTTATGAAATTCCAAAATCGTACCGCGAAGATATGCATGTTCCCGCGCGTATTTTTGTAAACGATCTGATGCTTGATGACGTGTTTGGTGACCGTTCACTCTGGCAGTTGGTCAATGTTGCTACACTCCCTGGCATTCAAAACTATGCGTTTGCAATGCCCGATATTCATGAAGGTTATGGCTTTCCTATAGGAGGTGTAGCAGCAATGGCCATCGAAAAGGGAGGAGTTATTTCACCGGGGGGTATTGGATATGATATTAATTGTGGTGTGCGTTTATTGGTTTCTTCATTAACAAAAGATGAAATAAAACCACATATTGAGCGGCTTGCAACTGATATTTTTAATACTGTTCCTTCTGGTGTTGGTAAAGGTGGCAAAATAGATTTATCAATTAGCGAGCTTGATAAAGTGCTTAATACCGGTGCACGCTATATGCTTGAAAAAGGATTTGGTGTAGAACGAGATTTGGAATTTTGTGAAGAACATGGATCTATGCAAGGTGCACAAGCCAATCTTGTTTCAGAACGTGCGAAAAAAAGAGGTAGTGATCAATTAGGTACATTAGGATCGGGAAATCATTTTTTAGAAGTACAAGCAATTGAAGAAATTTATGATAAGAACATTGCAGATATTTTTGGATTGCAAAAGGGATTGGTAACAATCATGATTCATTGCGGTTCACGCGGGTTAGGGCATCAGGTATGCACTGATTATGTACGTGCTATGTTGCCACGAATAAAGGATTTAGGTATTGAGTTGCCAGATAAAGAATTGATATGTGCGCCATTTAATTCTGAGATTGCACAAGATTATTTTGGTGCTATGCAAGCAGCGGCAAATTTTGCTTGGGCAAACCGACATATGATTGGTCATTGGGTGCGAGAAGTATGGCAAAATATTTTTGGTGCTGATGCACCACTTAATTTAGTATATGATCTTTCTCATAATATTGGCAAAGTCGAAAAACATACAATTAATGGTAAAGAAGAGACAGTAATAATGCATCGCAAAGGAGCGACGCGTTCATTTGGGCCAGGTAGAGAAGAAATTCCTGCGTTATATCGCGCGGTTGGCCAACCAGTATTAATTCCGGGCACTATGGGTACGAGCTCCTATATACTTTCTGGTACGCAGAAAAGTATGGAATTAGCATTTGGTTCTTCTTGTCATGGTGCGGGTAGAAGTATGTCTCGAACTGAAGCAAAAAAGACAATAAGAGGATCTCAATTGCGAGAAGAATTACAACGAAAAGGAATCGTTATCCGCAGTTCTTCTGATCCTGGATTAGCTGAAGAGGCACCAACGGCGTATAAAGATGTTGATAATGTGGTACGCGTTGTTGATGAAGTTGGTTTAGCAAAAAAAATTGCGCGCGTGATACCTCTTGCAGTTATTAAAGGTGATTAAATATTTATTATTTGCTCATCGGTAATACGTACTCTTTGTCCATTGCGTTTAGTTAATTCAAAACCATTAAATCCTTGTTCGGTATAAATGCGCGCATGGTCTCTTAAATAATTAAGTGCAATTTTTTCACCTAACAAAATACCTTTATCACCATCTGAACGATAATGTACACCAGCAAAATCGCGCGCTAAGGCAATATTTGAAGCTAGTTTATCAAGTTCGCTGCCGACTGTTAATGCATCAGCTCCTTCCATATCAGTCAAAGAAATTAATTGTATTGGGTCAGCAGGATTTGGTTTCACGGGTGCAATATAATCTTTAATTAACGCTTGATCATTAATAAAAGCTTTTATAATAGTAGAGCATGCGCCTGCAATAGTTGCATGACCAGCAGGGTATGAAGGGTGAGCGGGAGAACCCTCCGGGTATACTAATCCTAAAAGATACGTTTGTGCTTCATTGATTGGTAATGGATTATTAGGAATAAATGCTTGTTGTTCATTACGATTGCGAGTCCATGCAAGAACATTAAATCCTGCTAAATCATTGAATAATAAGCTTGATAAATTATATAGATTTGTACTTGTAGTTTCAGCACGATGAATAAGGCCAGCCATTGCTTCAGGACGTAATTTTCTGTTGCCACGCCATTTATGTGCCCATGCATGCTTTAATGCTTCTTGGCATACGCCAAAGATAGCTGAATAAATATCAGTAATTGCTAGTGTAACAAATGGATCTTCATTGGTGATATTACCATTTTGATACGGAGAATATGATGATAATGGAAAGCCATTATATAATAAAATATTTGCGGCGTTAAAGAAAAATTCTCCGGGACCATCATTGTGAACAGCGGTAGCAATATCTTTTCCTGTTATAATATAACGTTCACCGCTAAAATCGAATTGATCATATTGTT
>JBBDJI010000008.1 GCA_040879965.1 Candidatus Babeliales bacterium
CCCTGTTTGCCAATTTGTTCAAAACCTTCATGGGTTTCAGGAAGCATGAGTGCAAATTCCATATCCTTTTGACCTGGTGGGCATACGGTAAGCCATCGGGAATCACCAAATTTGGCATCAGTATGAATTTCAAAGCCAAGCTTTTCAGTATAAAAATTCAGTGCCCGTTCTTGATCTTTTACTAAAATAGTTATGTGAGTTAATTGTTGAATCATGTTCAATTCCTTTCTTTATAGCTTTATCTATTTTTCAAGATATCAAAAAATAGATAAGGGGAAAATGTAAATTTTAAAAGCAAAGATATCTGGGTAGTTATTTTTAATGTATAATTAATAGATAATTGCTTAGGGGTCTAATAATACTAATCTTTTTTAAATGGAAAAATATGAAAAACAACATTGTTCTTTTTATTATTTTATGTGGATCGACTTTATTGCATGCAGGATTGATTGAAAATTTAAAGGAATCTAAGCAAGAAGTTGAGGAAAAAGCATCAGAGGCATGGGATCTTACTCAATTACCCAAAGAGGTTGGTTCACAAATTGTTCTTTTTTCTAGAGTTAATGATATACGGCAAGCATACGAAGCGCATAATAATTATTGCTTATCCAATAGTGATTTATACAAAAAAGAAGATAAATCAAAAAAAAATTGTGATACCTGTGTATGGAGCTATGCAAAAGTAGTGCAGGGTTTGGTGAAGGGCAGTATTACTCAATTCTCATTAAGTCCGTCTTATTGGGCGTTTCTTTATGTTAGCATTAATATTAAAATGCCCGGATTAGCAGAGCAAGAAATTATTGTAGCACGCAAAAATGAACAAAAAATCATAGAAGTTATTAAAAAATTACCGTTTATTGGCAGAAGTAAAATTGTATTATTTAAATTAACTGATGACAAACAGTTTTTATTTACTCAAGAGCATAAAAAGAAAGTAATTGGTTTTCATCCAACAGTTGATTTAGAGGACATTTTTAATTTAATTATACGTAAGCGCATAGAAAATGATGAGTATAAAATTATAAAAGAGATTGAATTACCTAATGATGAAAAATATGTAGCTCTCGATTATTTTTCTGAATTTAGTGCTGTTGGATTGCTAAAAGACGATGAAAAAACCGTAAAGTTTATTCCTTTAAATGAAGATAAAGCTATATTAATAAGGCAGATTTAATGATCTATCTTAAAAAAAAAGCTAAATAATGACTAATGCAGAACAAAAATATCGTATTAATTATTATCTTTATTTTTTTAACTCCTGCGTTTTTGCATGCGGGTTTTTGGAAAAAGTTATTACCGAATAAAAAGAAAATATCCCAATTAACCTCAAATAAAATTGCACAGCTGCCTAATGAATTGAAATCAGAAATTGCTTTTTATTGTTGTATAAACGAAGCGCAAAAAAAACTTTATGAACGAAAAAAATATGAATTAGATGAATTAAGTCAAAAATTATATTATAAAACTAACAAGAGAAGTAAGAATTTTAAAAGTCAAAGACCTATAACTTACTGGCCAGGAAAAATCGCAGCATTTGATTTTATTGGTAATCAATTATTTCTTTTGATTGCATGTACTCGACCGAATTGGCAAACAATTGTACTTGAAGGGAGAGAAAGTGATATTGAACTTTATAGGAATGCTTCAATAAAACAAAAAATAGAACAATTTGCTATCTGCCCACAAAAAAAATTATTATTTACTATTGAAAAAGGAGAATATTATCAATTGCTTGTAATTCGGCAATTTAATGAGGAGACTAAGAAATTTAATGATAAACAATTTAAATTATATGATTTACCTTTTAATGAAATATATAGCGATATAAGTTATAATCCAGAATTTGATATGATAATGCTTTTAAAGAATTCAAATAATATAAAATTTTTTCCATTGAGCAATATCGATTTCATGTCAGATAACTTATCAAATTATTTAAGAAGAAATTTAGTTTGCAAATCATTATCATAAATATAAATTCATGAAGAAATTTTTAGCTTTTTTAATTTTAATTTTTTTTATTCCGTCGACAATATTTTGCCAAGAACTGCAGAATGAAGAAGTGATACTAAATTATTGTAAAGAATTGCCAGACGAATTGAAAAAGATAATTTTTTATTGGTATAAAATATACCGTTTAGTCTATTACAAAGAAAACAAAAAATATTACTTTGATCAAAACAATAAAAGGCATTTTATAAAAGAAGAAGAAGACAAAAAATATATAATATGGCAAATACCAAAAACAATTTTACTTGCCGATATAAAAAACCGACTTTTTTATCAACATGAATCAGGCTTGTTTTTTTTAATTGATTGCAAAAAAAATAATTGGCGTAATATTCCTGAACAGCACCTTTATTGTCTTCAAGATCCTAATTGGCATTATACGTTACAATTTTTTAAGCCAACGAATGATATATTTCGCTTTATGATATCTGAGGATAAAACTATGGTTATTACTGAAGAATATGCTAGTAATCAAAAATGCTTACATTATCAAGAGCCATATCATCGGCTTACGATTTATAAGAAAAATGAAAAAAAGTATATTAAAGACATTAATATGAGCATCGAATTACCCCTTAAAGAACGTTATACTGCAATGGATTATATTGATGGCAAAGTTTATGCATTATTAAATGATCAAAAAAAATCATTAATAGTTTTTCCTATTCAAAACAAATGATTTATTTTATCCCAAGTTGTCTATTTTGAAGACCAAGGACTGTATTTTTTTTACCAAAGTGATCGTTGATAATATCTTTGCACACTTCAGGAAGTATTGTTTTATTTATTAATAATTCTCTCATTTCATGAGTTGTTGCTAAATCTATTGGAGTTTTTCCTTTATTGTT
Source organism: Candidatus Babeliales bacterium (assembly GCA_040879965.1). Taxonomy (NCBI): domain Bacteria; class Candidatus Babeliae; order Candidatus Babeliales; species Candidatus Babeliales bacterium. The sequence goes on from JBBDJI010000008.1 coordinate 2,859, forward strand.
TTTCATTTGTATCGCTTGCGGTGCATGTGCTAATAAATATGAAGCAATTTTTAAACGTTCTTCTGGATAATTTTCAATTTTCTTATTAGCCACTATATGATGTAATGGTGTATTATTATACTTATCAAGTGCCAAAATATCGGCACGATTTTTGATAAGTAAGCGACAAGTTTCATATCCATATTTATGGCGTGCTGCAACATTATGCAAAGGACGATGATTATGTCTATCTACTATTTTATTTGGATCGGCGCCATAATGAAGTAATAATTCTATAACTTGTGGACTAGGATGTGTATGAGGTAGATAAACACTTTTTCCCCATCCGCCATCAGGATCTGCTCCATGATCTAAAAGTTCTTTAGCTATTTCAATTGTTATATGGCAATAGGATAAAGGTGTTTCTGGATAAGAGAAAAAATTTGGATTATCATAAACTGTCTTATTAGGGTCAGCGTTATATTTTAGTAACAATTGAACAATTTTTAAATTATTTCGCATACAGAGTAGATTATTGTCGGGTAAATTTGGATCAGCACCGCTTTCCAAAAGAATTCTAAATGATTCTAGATTTTTTGCAAAATTCAAAGGAGTTTTACCATAATTATTTTTCAGATTAGGGTTGGCACCATTTTTAAGCAATAATTTAACAATTCCTTGCTGGCCATTTATTAAAGCGTTGTGCAAAGGAGCATTGCCATCGTTATTTTTTACATTAGGATCAGCACCATTTTTTAAAAAGATTTCTACTATTTTTTCGTGATTGTTTTTTATTGCAATTTCAAGAGGGGTTTCATTTTGAGAGTTTTTAATATTTATGTTGTTTTTATAAAAAGACCTGCAGAGCATAGAAGTTAATGTTGAATAACCCTTTGCAGCACACATGTGAAGCAAAGATTCATAATCTTTTATTAAATTATGTCCGGTTACTAGATAGCCTAGTGATACAAGGCCACAGCTTACTGATAAATATGAACGTTTGGTATTATAATCAGTAGAATTATAAGCGAATAAAGCAAAAGGGATTGCCATGAATGCAGAAACTAGAGGCAATGTATCTTTGCTTATAATAATTTTACTATGAATTGATTGATTACAAGTAAATAGAGAAATTAATAAGAAAATTTTTAAAAATTTTTTGTCCACGATAATAACCCCCGAAAAAATAGAATAAACTCTTAATGTTAAAATTGGAGGAGAGAGTGGGATTCGAACCCACGAGCCCGCTCGCACGGGCTAACGGTTTTCAAGACCGCCGCATTCGACCGCTCTGCCATCTCTCCAAAACGATTAGTATCGTTATTTTAGCTTAATCGTGACCATTTGGCAATAGTAAATCGGGGTTATTTTTCAGGGTTTTTTTAAGAAAAGATAAGATGAAAAACTGGCCTGCCATACGAAGCTTTCTACTACAAAGAATGGCTCCGCCAGCTGAAACCTTGGCGAAAGCTGGTGCGCCTGAGAGGAGTCGAACCCCTAACCTTCAGATCCGTAGTCTGACGCTCTATCCAATTGAGCTACAGGCGCGAAATTTTATGGTGGAGAGAGAGGGATTCGAACCCTCGTGCCCCCTTTCGGAGACTCTTGCTTAGCAGGCAAGCGCTATAGACCACTCAGCCATCTCTCCAGAGTATATCAAATGTATGTATAGAATAAAGGATTTATTGCTATCATGCAACTACAATTTCCAGGTTAAATTGTACTATTAATACCCAATCATCATATTCATAGGTTTTTTATTAAAAATCATGAATATATAAAATTTCCACGTTCTTTTTTTCTAGATAGCGCATGATTTCTTGCATATTATGAATATTAACCGTTATTGCTGCATAGATGTATTCAGGTCTGGCGGCAAGGCGCCACTCATATTCTTTAATACATCCTTCAACATCAAATAGGGTATCAATATCCTTACTATTACTACTATTATTATTATCGTTTGATACTTTATAGCGCACTTTATATTGAATTTCCTCTTGGCCAGCAATTTGCAAAATGGCTATCTGATTTTGTACTAATTTTTGTATGATTTCTACAAATTTTTTGTAGCGTGGTATTGCTATTAATTTGATACCATTTTCATATGTTTTTTCAATTTTAATACGGTTATCAATAGTGGAAACTTTATTTAATGGGTCTTTTATGATCATTTTTATAATAAGCGATTCTTGGCCGGAATACATTTTTTTAATAGGCCAAGAAATCATACCTTTTGCGCTATATTCAAAAGTCATTGAAACTCCAATGAAAAGATTCATTAAAGTATATGAAGAGGATAGTGCTTTGAGATGTCCTCTTTTTTGTGCAGCAGTTTTATAGGATTGTAAAAAAACCTGCCAAAAAGTTTGTATATCACTAAAATATGGATATTCATAAAAAGGTGTGTGTTCAATAAAGTTTGCATATTCATGGGAAGTATCAACATTGACCCACTCTGGAGAGCTAAGATATGTTTGAATTGCATCTCTTTGATATCCTTCTTGATTTACCACATCATCAAAAACTTGACCAAGAGCAATATCTTCCGGTGTACAGGTTTTGGTAAATTTAAGCATCGTGTTCATTGTTGGATCATTTTCTTGTAGTAAGCGTTCTGAGCCTGGGGTAAATCCATGTTGTCTTAATACGTTTATCCAATAAGTCAATGGTTTAAAATTACGATATTCATTCATTTCAGCTTCCACTGATTCTTGAGCAAACAGCGCATTAAAGATGGCATGAGCTGTTTGCGTTATTGCCATAAGTTCTGAAGTTTGTACATCGTGATCTCTTAAAAGAAAGATGCCGCCGGGTCTTAAAATACGATAAATTGAATTGATAAAGCTATCTAATTTTTCTTGCGGTACATGATGCAGGCCAATAAAACAAACGACTAAATCAACACTATTAGAAGGAATATCTTTAGACTTTATTGCATCATAATTGTTGAGAGGAACAAACTGATCAAAAAATAAAAATTTCTTTTTTGGGTTAAAAGAAAAAGATTGCACATGATCTTGCCACTTTTGCTTGTCATTTATAGCATAAATTGGCCCATTTATATTAAGAAATGTTTGCATACTTGCAAGATAAGTACCCGGTGTTCCAATTTCTACGCAACCATTTATCGTTGTATTATCAAGAATTTGCCCGGCTTGTTTGCTGAGAACAGTTTTCTGATGTTGTAGTAATTTTAACTTTGGATATGCGGGCAAAAAGTGCTTTACTTTATCCGCACAGGATAATATTTTTTCATAAAAATCATGATCATTGTGCGGTTTATTTTCTTTTAATATTTCATCAACAATGGAATAGAAGCGATCGGATGATACCTGTCTTAGTACATCATCAAGAAATAATCCAAATGTGGTTCGAAGATTTTCATTTGAAAAGATAGTATTTAAATAGTTTGCATGAGTTCGTTGAGTTGTTTCTTGCGGTAATGCTTGTATATTAGTTATAAAAAAAGAAAAAAATATAATAAATATGTGAGATCTTGATGTGAGTGGTTGTATCATTATCATCCTTGATTATAATATGTGAAATTTGAGAATTTTAGTTAATTATAGCGCAAATAAAATATTTTTTAATGGGTACTATGGCACTTATAGTTGAAATAAAAGTCATTCCTTCGTCTGGTAGACAAAAATGGCAATTAGATAAAAATGGACAAATAAAATGTTATTTAAAAAATCCCCCAGAAAAAGGAAAAGCAAATAAAGAGCTAGTAAGCTTTATCGCAGAGAGCATACAATGTGCTCAACGTGATATAGAAATTATAAGCGGTGCAACTGCAAGAAAGAAAAAAATAAAAATTCATACCAATAATACCTATGAAATGTTTTTGCAAAAACTCGGATTAGAGACTGGAGTGCAAAGTGCCTTATTTTAAATGGCGTGGTATTAATTTAAAGGGCAAAATAGTAAAAGGAATTGTTCGCACGAGTTCAGTACAAGAATTAGATCAACAGTTATTTGAAAACGAAGTTGCACTACTAGGACACAAACAGATTGAGATGAGCTCAGTATTACGGCCAATAACGGCAACAATGAAAGCACATAGTTTCAAACACATGGCGTTGCTCTTAGAATCGGGAGTTTTTTTAGATCATGCATTAGAAATTATATGTGCGCATAATAATCATCGTGCATTCAAAGAAATTTTAGAAGATATACATTATGATGTTTCTCGTGGCTTAACAATGGCAGATGCTTGTGCTAAATTCCCCACTATATTTGATTCAATTACGTTATCACTTTTGCAAACTGGTCAGCATGCGGGTAAGCTTCCAAGCGCTTTATCAATGCTTGCCGATCATATTGAATCAGTAGCCGCGTTTTATAAAAAATTGCGGAGTGCGGCATTTCTTCCAGGTATCACATTTCTTTTTTTTATTGCTATATCAATTATAATTTTGATTTTTATTGTACCATCTTTTGCTTCAATGTTTTCTAATGTTGGTCAACCATTACCCGCTACTACAAGTTGGCTATTGTGGATGAGTTCTCTTTTGACGCATAATACTTTATTGTTTTTGCTATTATTTATTGTTTTTAGTTTTGTTGGATTGCGAACGATATATTATCATACTAAAGTGAAAGCATTTTGTGATGTATTTGTTTTACGATTACCTATGATTGGTAATGTATTGCAGCAAACAACTGTTATGTATTGTTTACGTTCGGTTGGGATATTAATACAAAATGGGGTTTCAATTGTCCCCGCGTTTCAAGCAATCATTCCCTGTATTCATAATAATTATATTAAAAATGAAATGATGTCTATTGTTGACCAACTTGATAAAGGATATTCATTAACACAAGCATGCAAAGGAACGAAAAGCATTTTTTTTGATGAAATATTTGCCTTAATTCATATTGGCGAAGAATCTGGCACGTTAGGAATTGTTTTAAATAAAGCGGCTGATGTATATAAAGATCGTATTCATCGTACGCTATTTTTTTTAACGACCGTATTTCAGCCATTATTAATGATTGTGTTAGGCATGTTAATTCTTGGATTGATTGTAACAGTATACATGCCAATATTAAATCTTTCCTATACTATCGCTTGATTTTCTGTTTGAATCTATAATAAAGTATAAAAAAATAATTTTTATGCTCTTTATTATTAGGATGAATGTAAATGAAAAAATATTATATCTTATTATTTACATTATTTTCAGTAAATTTTTTACAAGCGCAAATAGCGCAATTATCTAATTCGTTAAATATACTTGAACAAAATTTAATCCAATTTAATAAGCTGCTGAATAATTATATTAAAACATTACCTAAGCCTACCCCAGAAGAAAAAGATAAAGAAGAAGAGCGCAAACGTAAAGAACAAGAAGAACTTGAACTAAAACAAAAAGAGCAAGAAGAAAGAGAACAAAAAGAAAAAGAGAAGCAAGAGTTAGAAAGAAAACGTGAAGAAGAGCGCAAGCGTAAAGAGAAAGAGAAAAAGGAACCAGTAGAAGCAAAAGAATTTCTTAATGCAATAAAAACTCAAGCATATCCTGAAATTCAAAATATTGAAAAAACAGATATTTTAAATAAGGATCAGGCAATACAAGAGTTTATAAATAGGATAAATGAATATATTAATAAAAAATTAACTTTAAATGATATTGTTAATAAGTATCATGAAAGTTTAATGCAATTAAAAGATGATATTGCATTCAAAAATTATCTAAAACAATATAGACATTTTTCACAATTAGTTATTTCCAATATTGCAAATCAATTTGATGATGATGGTAATTATAAAGGTTATTTAAATACAGATAATAAATTTTCTGCTGATACAATGTCTATTTTTAGAAAATTAATTGAAATGAATAAAAAATTGCTTGTTGAATACCCTGATCAAAATTTGCAATATTTCATTAATCGATATGATAGGTTACAAAACTTATATGAATTATCAGTAGGATTGCCACCAACGGTAAGTCGTAAAATTTCAACACAATTAAAAGTGATAATTGAAAATTTAGAAAAACAGTTAAAAGTGATAATTGAAAATTTAGAAAAACAGTTTGATCAAGCAAAAAAAGCTTTAAATACTTTAACTGAAACACAGAAGCAAGAAACTTTAGAAAAAATACAACTTTATCAGCAATTAAAAAGAAGAATATTAGGGCAGATTAACATAATATATCGAGATTTATTTAAAAACATATGTAGTCAAATAAAATGTCAAATAAAATTAGAAGATTACGATTTTAAATCGATTCAACGTCAATGTTTTAAAGAATTAAAAAATCTAAATAATTTGCAACGTCAATTTTCTCTAAGGCCAGAAAGTTTTAATGATCAACAAAAAAAAGAAATTCAAGAACGAATTGAAGCTTTTGTTCAAAAATGTACACCATCTAAGCTCATCAAAGAGTTCTATCAAGAATTGGGTAGAAAACAGATAACGCCATCGCAAGAAGAAGAACCTGAAGAGGAGCCTGAAGTTACTTTAGAACAAAAAGAAAGATTTGAAGAGCTTGAAGCCGAGTTAATACAAGAAGCTAAAAAGAATAAAACTTATACTGCACCTGAAAAAGTTAATTTAATTAATAAAATTAAGCAATATAAAGAATTAGCTTATCAAGTAGACGAACCATTAAAAAAAGCAATTATCTCTTTTGAAACACAACTCCGACTTCAGCGGTAAAAAATATAATTAATTATAAGGTTGAACATAAGCAAAGTAGCATTGACGCACAGCCCATTTTCAGCTATTCTGAGCTTAATTATTGAATTATATTTTAGCCGGGATGGCGAAATTGGCAGACGCACGGGACTCAAAATCCCGCGGTGGCGACACCGTGTCGGTTCGAGTCCGACTCCCGGCACCAAAAATAGGATAAGAGTAGTGGCAGAGTGTATTTTTTGTAAAGTTATTGAAGGAAAGGTACCAAGCATAAAGGTTGCAGAATCTGACTCAATTTTAGTTATTAAAGATATTGCACCTAAGGCTGCCGTTCATTATCTTATTATTCCAAAAAAACATATTTCTGATGTTAGAGCATTTGAGCAAGAAAATGCAGGCATTGCAGCTGATATGATTATGATGGCGCAAAAGCTTTCACAAAATTTATCTGAACCAAAAGCCTTTCGCTTAATAATTAATAATGGGGCTGAAGCAGGGCAATGTGTTTTTCATGTTCATATGCATTTTTTAGCCGGCAAAAAATTGCCCGGTTTTTAGCCATCTAGATGGAGGTTGAAAATGTATCCAATATTTCAAAAATTATTTAGTTACTTTTTTGTATTAACTATTTCAGGTTCTTTAGTCATTACCGGCTTTACTTATAATGTTATTAAAAAATTTACGCAGCGTCCTGTTTATTCGCAAGCACGTAAGCAAGAAATTGAGCAAAATAGAAATCTTTTATTAGAGCAATTTCATGCACAACCAATCCGTTTTAAGACAGAAGATGGTTTAGAGCTTTCAGGACTATTTTTTTTGCGAGAGGGTGCACAGCGCAACGTGTTAATTTGTCATGGATTTCGCATGGCAAAAGAACGATTAATTTTATTTGTTTCAATGTTTGCTAATGACAATATTCTATTATTTGATCATCGAGCACATGGTGAAAGTGAAGGTACTCGTGTAACATTAGGCTTTGATGAAAAACGAGATGTTTTGGCAGCATTAAATGTGTTTTTAAAAGAAGAAAAAACACGAGAGCTGCCAATATATGGTATCGGTCTTTCAATGGGTGCAGTGAGTTTATTAGGTGCGGCAGCAGAAAACCCTATTTTTAAAGGTATAGTGCTTGATTCACCATTTGCACGTTTAGATTTGCAAGCACGACGAACCATTGAGCGTAAATATAAATTAATATATTCACCGTTTGAGCCGTTGGGCAAACTTGTATTTTATTATGTTATGCATTTTTCTCCGGAAGAGGTTAATGCTTTGGCATGGGCCGAAAAAATTCAAATGCCGGTATTAATGATCCATTCAATGCAAGATCGAACTGCTTTATTTGATGATGCACAGCAAATTTATGCAAATATGAAGGGTAAAAAAGAACTTTGGGCGGTTGATGGTTCAAAACATGCTCGTATTTTCATAGATTTTCAAGATGATTATTGCCAAAAAGTGAATCAATTTTTTAATGCCAGTCTTTTAGTTAGTTAACTCTCATTTAAAATGAAATATTATTAATTATTGTTTTGCCTTATTCAAATGTTCTATTCTAAAAATTATAAAAAGGCAGAATAATGAAAAAATTAAAAGTAATATTTAGTATTTTTTTATTTTTATATCTATATTTTTCACCAAATTTACTTTCTTTTGAAGAAATAGCTTCAATTGGCCAAGAAAGTTTAAAATCGCCTGAAGAATTTAAAGAACCTGCTACTGCCAAAGAAGCAAAAGAAAAATGGCAAGAAGTTCAAAAAGAAGAGCAAAAAGCAGAAGAAGTAAAAAAAAAAGCGCGAGATAAATGGGCAAAAGCACGAGATAAAATGAACGAAGCGCAGTTTAATTCAAAAGAATGGCATGAAGCTAATAAAGAATATGAAGCAATGCAAAAGCAGTTATTTGAAGTAGAAACAATACAAGAAGAGTGGCAAAAATATCGTGAACAATTAGCACAGACTGAAGCATTTAAGCAGGCAAAGGCACAAGGTCTTACTGAAGTGTATGAGTTGCCTCAAAAAGAAGAAATACCACAACTAGGCTGGTGGGAAAAGTTGCAAAATAAAGTGCGCGCATGGTTTAAAGAAAGACAAGTAGATTTTTATAATTGGCTTGGTGATAAAAATCGTGTAATAAAAATACGTCAAGATTTAACAGATATTTATTCTGAGTTAGGAAATGAAAAATTATTAGCCAAGGCACGCAATAGTAAAAAATTAGGTCAATTATTTGATCGTGAATTTATAAAAATTCGAAATGGCTTAGAATCGCTTAAAGCATATCAAGAAGCCCACGAAAAAATAGCAGCAACTCCACAAGAAAAAGAAGTTATCAAGCAAGAAATAAATGATTTAATTGTTGAATTATTAACAGTAAGTAAAAATCTCGCTGATGAAAAATATCAAGGCGAACTTGTAGAAGAAATTGATAAAGCACTTGATGATTTAGGTGTCTCACCAGAATTTCGAGAAGAAATCGAAAAGAAAATTGGTGTTTCCGTTATTTCAAAAGAATTAAAAGAAAAAAGACAAAAAGAAGTTCGAGAAAGATCGCGCGATATTGCGAGGATAAGAAAAATTACTCAAAATCTTAATGAACAAGTGCTTTCAGATAGCCCATTAATCAAAGAGATTGATAAAAATCCAATTGATTTTGACCAAAGCAAAATATTTCAAGAATTTACTCGAAATATAGCACAGCTAGAGGAAATGCTTACTAAATATGCTGCACAGATACCAGAATCTGAAAAACCGATACATGTGCAATCTTTACGGGATGCATATCATCTTTTGAATGAAACGTTAGTTAGTAAGGTTTTTGATTTAAGTATTCCAGCGGAAGATAGAGCAATTATTATGGCTCGTGCTTATGAAATATATCCAAAATACATCGAAGCGGAACGTAGATTGCAAGATGTTTTTATTGAATTACAAGATCAATATGCACGTGAAGCAACTACTAAAGAATTGACGAATGAAAAAGGTGAATTGATGAAACCACTTTCTCCTCGTTCGGCAGAACGTTTTACGAACCTTATTGAAAACAATCGATTTTTGGAAAAAATATTATCCCGTGTACCTGATAATGAACCGCAAGAAATTTTAACTGAATACAATAAATTTGATGCAGCAATGCAGGCTTGGCAAGAAACATTAGAAACTCGAGCAGTGAATCAGGAAAGTTTACGAGTACGAGAAAAAATGCTCGAATTTTATAATGAAATATTACAGAGAGTCGATGATTTTTCACGTGAAAAAGATATTGCTTCTGATCAATTAGCGAAAGTTTTATTGGATATACATATTAAGCTACAGAATATAAACCATGGTTTAGAAAAAAATAGACAAGAACTTATAATAGCAGAACAAACTGACGAAGGTATAAAAACAGAATTGGTCAAGGAACATGCGCTGATTTCAGAAGAAAAGTTACAACAACGATTAAAACAAATAAAAAAGCGCGAACTATTTGCAAAAGATTGGGAAAGGTTAAGTGGACCTGCAAAACACAACATATTTTTGAATGAAATAATAACTCATCCATTAACAAAAGTTAAAGCAAAAAATATTGATGAATTTTTCAATCAAATAAAACAAATAAAACAAGAATCAGAAAAAATTATAGAAGACCCTTATCTTGAAGCGACAAAATTTGCATTAAAACCTACACAAACAAAAGAAGCAAAAGCACCGAAAGATTGGTGGGAAAGCTATTTAAAAGAAGGGCGAGAAAAAGGAGGAACCGTTTCTCAACTATTACCTCCTGATTGATAGTTATAGTTCTTCAAGCACATTCATTGCTTCTTGATCTTTCCGTTTTTGTAGTAATTCATCTTGATAAAAAATACCAAGTCCGATTGCTACGCAAATCAAGGAAAGAAAAAATTCCCATGAAATTGATTCATTCAAAAATACCCAGCCATAAAAAGCGGCAAATAATGGCGTCAAAAAACTAGCAAACGATACAAATGTTGGCGAGAATTTTTTCAATAACGTACCGTACATGTTATGACAAATTAAATTGCTTACTATGATAACAATTGCCAAAATACCAAAAAAAGGAACATAATCGGTAACTACTTGATTTTGTGGTTCAAAAATAAAAGAGGTGATCAATGCAAGAATTCCACCAGCAAACATGCTAATGCCATTAGTCATTGCAGGTGCATAATTCTTTTCTTTCACTAATCTATGTACAATAAGCCAACCATAACTAAGCATGCTAATAGAGATAATGATATAAATTTCAGCCCAAGAAAAAACGCCAATACCACCTACAATATCTTCCAGTGGTGCAGGAGTGATCAATACTGGTAATAATCCAATAAAACCAACTAATAAACCGATTGTTTTTTTTAACGTTATTTTTTCTTTATGCAAAAGATAAGAAAGCATATAAGTCATGAAGGGTCCGAGTGTATATAATAGAGAAGCTTTAGAAGGACTCATATCTTCAAGTCCCCAAAAACGAAATATATACGGAAAATAACAGGTAAATAAAATTGCTTGTACGTATAGTTTCCAATCCTTTTTTTTAAATTTGAAAACGGTATCTTTATGGAAATATTGATAAGCTAATAAAACTATGCCCGCAATGCTCATACGAATACCAACTAAAAAAATAGGTTGTGCGTAATATAATAAAACTTTTCCTAATGAAAAAGTTGATGCAAAAAGTGCATACAATACGATAATTTGTATCATAGCTGTGCCTCTCCGGTTGTTTTTGTTAATAAAAAATTACATTGCACTTCGACAATGATTTTTTATTATAAAAAGATTCCTAAACTAGCTTTATCACAATTCTTATAAAAAAGAGAAGTTTTATGCTTTTTAGGTATTGTCGAAGATTAGTATTACGATGAATACGAGAATAATTACAATATCGAAATCGAATTTTTCCTTTGATAATAATAGTTTATCATAGTTTTTTTATTTGTCAATTTGACTTGTTCTTTGATTTCTTGCATTCAAAGCAACCGATATATTATTTTTTTAGGAAACATACAAATATGTTTTTTTTAAATTGAGAAAAAAAGGAAGAAAATGAAGAAAATATATTTTATAGGCGGTATGAGTATTCTGCTTTTTCCCCTTGTTGCAAAAGGATTGTCGAATAATCGTTATCGCAATAGGCCGATGTCTATGAATGAATGCCCTGCTAATTTGAATCAAATGAAAATGAAAGCTGGTATAAAAAAGCAAATGATGCATATGAAAGAAGAAATGCATCATGAACAAATGGAAAATATGCAACAAGAAGTAGAAAAGCAGCAAGAGCCGATGCTGCAAGAAAAAAATGAAGTGCAAGAAAAAGCAAAAAAAGAAATAACCGCTAAAGAACAACGAACCGTAAAAATACATGCCAAGAAATATAAAAAAATATCATTGGCAAAACAAGAAAAAAAGCCTCAAGAAGAATTGCTAGCCAAAATAGGAATTGATCCAGTACAGCAGAAAGATATTCCATTAAAAGCAGAAAAAGATGAAATGAAGCTACAAATTTCTCTTGAAAAAAAACGGCAACAAGAAATTATACAGCTGATGCATGAAAAGACAAAGGAAGAGCAAGAAAATATACGTGCTGCAATATATGAAGAACATGAACATAAGAAACAAGAAATGGCAATGCAAAAAGAAAAATTACAATTAGCGCGTGAACGTATGAAAATGGAACGAGAACAAATGCGTTTAGCAAAAATTAGAGAGCAAGAAGAATTGCGATTAGGACAAGAACAAGAACAATTAAAACGAGAGCAAATGAAATTTGCAAAAATTAAAAAGCAAGAAGATAAACGTCGAGAACAAACGCAATTGGCTAAGCAAAAAGCTGAAGAAGCTTTAGCAAAGAAAGAAGAAATGGTTAATAAAAAGCAGGAGTTAGCCGAACGTAAGAAATCAGCACAAGAAGAGTTGCAATTAGCTCGAGTAAAAGAAACTAAAGAAAGAGAAATTCAACGTTTAGCACAAATCAAAGAGCAAGAATTATTACGTAAAGAGCAATTGAAAACGGCGCAGGAACAAATAGAAAAAAGAAAAACTGAGCAACTCGCAAAAAAAATAGAACAAAAAGAAAAACGAGAACAATATGTTTTACAAAAAAAGAAAGAAGAAGAAACGCGATTAGCAGCTCAAGAAAAAATAAGAAAAAATAAAGAAGAATTACGATTAGCTAAACTGAAAGATCAGACAAAAGAATTACAACAGAAAATGAATCTTGTGCAATTAGAAGCTGAGAAACGAATGCAGGAACGCTTAGTGAAAAAACAAATAGACGAACAACATATTTTAGAACTTGCTTTGCAAAAACAAAAACAACAGGAAGAATTTCGATTGGCAAAAGCAGTAGCACTCAAAAAACGCGAAGAAGAAGTGATGGCGTTATGGCAAGATCAACAAAGCAGAATTCAAATTGCTCAAGAAGAAGAAAGAAATAGAGCAAGACTAGCGGAAATGGAAAGTAAATTAAAAAAACAAAATCAATTGCTAGCACGCACGGAAAAACAAGAAAAAATGAAAATTGCGCAAGAACTCAAATTGCAAGAGAAGAAATTAGCACAAATGGTGAAGCCAATTGAAACTAAAAAAATTATTCAGCATTCAAATGTTCGAAATAAAGAAAATAAAATTATGCCCATTGCAATAGCCATGAAAAAAGAATTGCCAAAAAATTCTGAGTTACAATCGAAGATGCTTGCTCTGAATACGCATAGTATAAAAATATCAACACGAGATAGAATGCGAGAAATTGCACGCGGACGTTCAAAAGGAATACTGTCAATAGTGAGAGTGCAAGAACCAGTCAAAGAAATAAAACCAGTAGAAAAATGTATAGAACCTAATAGTGGTGTAATTGCGCAAGCACCTCAAGTTCCTGAAAAAAAATTAAATAAATCGCCAAGTGTAGCGCAAAAAGAAGAATCTACTAAGAATAAAAAAACAGACCAGATGGTAAAAAATGAAAAACCAAAAGAAAAGCGTGGTCTTTATACAAAACGTAAGCTCATAGAGTGTGTTCAACAAAAAGTAGCATTCAAATCAACTGATAGTATTAAAAATATGAATCTTGCTGATTGCTTACCAGTTCAAAAATCACCACAAAAACAAGTGCCTCAAAAAGCATCGCAAAAATAAATCATTATTAAAGAAATGATGGCTAAACACAAAAGGCAATAAAAAATAATTAAATTAAAAAGGAACTGGGTTAGCTCAGTTCCTTTTTATGTGCCCGCTGTAGTAATTAAATATTGTTCAATGAACTCCATTAAATCACCATCAAGAATCAAGTCTGGTTGTGGCGATTCGATGTCGGTTCTATGATCTTTAACTAATTTATAAGGATGTAAGATATATGAACGAATTTGTGAGCCCCATTCAATTTTTTTCTTTGTATTCCTCGCTTCTTTTTCTCGTTGTTCTTCCTTTTGTTTTTTTGCGAGTTTTGCATATAACATTTTCATAGCAATTTCACGATTTTGAATTTGTGATCGCTCATTTTGGCATTGTACAACAAGATTAGTAGGCAAATGAGTAATACGGACGGCAGATTCGGTTTTATTAACATGCTGGCCACCAGCACCACCAGCACGATAAGTATCGATACGTAAATCTTTAGGATCTATTTCAATTTCTACTTTTGGCATTTCGGGTGTAACATGTACTGCCGCAAATGAAGTATGCCGACGTTTGTTTGCGTCAAATGGCGAAATACGTACTAAACGATGAATGCCTTCTTCTGCTTTTAAAAGGCCATAAGCATTTTTTCCTTTAACAAAAAGCGTAGCAGATTTAATGCCTGCTTCTTCTCCAGGTTGGTAATCTATAATTTTTGCATCTAAACCTTCTCGCTCGCAAAAGCGTACATACATACGAAGCAGCATATTTGCCCAATCTTGTGATTCGGTGCCACCAGCACCCGAATTAATACTAAAAAAACAATTGGACGAATCTTCGGGTTCTTTAAGTAACAGATGGAGCTTAAATTTACGAATAGATTTAATTAATTTATTAATCTCAATTCTTAATTTATCAAGTTCTTGTTCATCTTCTGCAAAAAGATCAATGAGTTCTGTAAGTTCTTTATAAGATTTAGTAATTGAAAGATAATTTTCTCGCAGTGTTTTTATCTGTTGCAATTCTTTCAAAATAGTAGTCTGATCTGGATGTTGCCAAAAATCTTCTTGAGTACTCATTTTAGTTAATCGTTGATATTCATCTTCTAATTGAGCATTATTCCAATAATCTTTGATAGTTTGCAAATCAGGTTCGATGTTTTTTAATTGTTCGCGGAGTTCGTCAACAAGCATTTAAGACCTTATTAGATAAAGCGGTAATTCTTTCTTTTTCAGTGTATCAAAGATAATGATGAGTTTATAGAGTGTTTACTTTGAATAAGGATTATTGATTAAAGAACCTATAATCTTACCGGCGCAAAAAGAACTATAACAAGAAAAACCACCGCAGGCCACATAGGCAGATGCTCTTTCTAAATCAGAATTTGTGATCTATCAGAATCTATTTGTGCCTGTATATCTTGATTTGCCGTGTTCATTCCCTTTATATTCGGTGTTATTGGTATTAAAGATAAGGCAAATAAAAAGAGAGATAATTTTTTCATGTTTTATAATTCCGCAAATTTTATATTTAGAATAAACTTTATTATTTATTATGTTGATTTATAATGATTTTCCAAGTGAACATTAATTTTAAATCATCTACTAAGGTTCTTGTAAATATTGAATAGCATGTTATAATCAAATAAATTAATAAAAAATTTGTAGTTTTCTAATAGAATTTTGGAGGAATTTCAATGCGTCATCTTTTTTTACTATCAATATTAACTTTATTATCTTTTAATAGTTCGGCTATTAATTCACTTTACAAGATAAATATTGAGCCAGATCATACTTATCAAATAGCCGATGAACAATTGCCTATTGTGTATGATGCTGGATACAATATTTCACTATCACCGCGTTTAGATCGTATTTTAAGCTGGTTTCATCCATTTGATACCAAGAAGTATGGCAAAATATATCATTATTTAGTTGACCAAATTGGCATTCAAGAAAATCAGTTTCATAAACCGGAAATGATTGATAATGAGCAATTATTAAAAGTTCATTCTCAAGAATACTTAGATTCATTAAAAAGATCGGTGGTAATCTCACGTGCAATAGATCTTAAAGAAGGTTTAGCAATCATTCCTAATAGTATTTTGCAAAAATGTTTACTTAATCCAATGCGTTTGGCAACTGGCGGTACAATAAAAGCAGCACAGTTGGCAATGCAAAAAGGTTGGGCAATTAATTTATCCGGTGGCTATCATCATGCAAAAAAAGAAAAAGCTGAAGGCGGCTGTATTTTTGGTGACATTCAATTAGCGATTGAGACACTCTGGGAGAAAAATCCGAATTTACGGGTTTTAATTGTTGATCTTGATGCGCACCAAGGTAACGGCCATGAAGATTATTTTAAAGATTCATTCAATGATCCTGATAAAAAAGTTTTCATTTTTGATATGTATAATAAAAATGAATATCCCAAAAATTCTGATAATACGGCACAATATATCGATAAGCCAATTCCACTTGATGGTGGCCAATTGCAATGTAAAGTATTTGGTTTTGATGTTTCAAGAATTGATTATGCGCAGCTCACCGAGCGTGTGGAAGGGCGAAAAGTCAACGATGAAGAATATTTGAATAAGCTTAAAGATCAATTATCAAAATATCTTAATGAGCTTGAGCAAGACGAGAAAAAGCCTGATTTAATCATTTATAATGCAGGGACCGATCCTTTTGAAAAAGATAATTGGGGCTGTATGAATATTTCCTTTGATGGCATGATAGCGCGCGATCAGTTTGTCTGGCAACAAGCGAAGGATAAAAATATTCCCATATTAATGGTTCTTTCTGGTGGTTATTCAGCGCAAAGTGCACCAATGATTGCTAAATCGATTGAAAAGATTTTAATTGAACGTGAAGTGTTGATTCCTATAGTTTAATTGAAAAGCAGAAAAGCCTCCCGACGATTGACAGCAAGCAGAAGTTTTATCAATCTTTTGCAAGCAAGATAAGGCTGGGCTTGCTTGGCCTATTAAGTAAAATGAAGTATATGTTAAAGATGATAAATGGCTCAATGGGTGGCATATAATTGATTATGATTAGGTGATTTTTTAAAGAATCACCCCGTTTTTTGTCTGGATTGAATTTATTTTGACTAAAAATATTTTTCTACTTGAAAATTAAAATTATTCTGTTATATTAAAGATAAGGTATAAACCAATTCAGGACTCAACAAAAAAACCAGGAAAATTATTTGTAGTATCTGCTCCTTCGGGTGCGGGTAAAACGACGCTCGTAACAGCAGTTTGCAATCAAATTGGCAAAGAATGCCAATTGAATCGTGTAGTTACCTATACAACAAAAAAACCGCGAGATGGCGAGCGTGATGGTATAGATTATCATTTTTTAACTCCAATCGTATTTCAAGAAAAGATTCAGAAGGGATTTTTTCTTGAGTGGAGTGGCGTATATGGTAGTTATTATGGATCTCCAGCATATATATTAGAAGGCCTGCAAAAAGGGGATTCATTTATACTCATAATTGACCGGTTAGGGGCGCGAAAAATAGGCCATATTTATAAAGATTCGATTTTTATTTGGATTTATACAAAAGACATAAAAATCTTAATGGAACGGTTGCAAAATAGAAAAACAGAAAAAGCCGAACAAATTGCTCGGCGATTGAAATTAGCACAAGAAGAAATAAAAGATGAACGAGATAATCCTTTCTATCATTATCATATTCTTAATGATGACATTGAAAGTGCTATCCAAAGCATTAAATCAATTATCATTGAGAAAATTAATGAATGAAAAAAATCGTCAATTTTGAAAGAAATTTGACGGTAGAAAAAATATTTTAAAAAAAGTTTAAAAAAATTGTTGACTTAGGAAATGATAATTGTATAATTGCTTATGTATTCGATGAAAGTAGTAACGAAAAAAAAGTTAAATATCTTTGAAATTTACGAAGACCCAAAAATTTGCTTACAAGTCTTGTGACAAATTCTTCTTCATAACACAATTTTTGTGATGGAGAGTTTGATCCTGGCTCAGAATGAACGTTGGCGGCGCGCCTAACACATGCAAGTCGAACGAGAAAGTTCCTTCGGGAGCGAGTACAGTGGCGAACGGTTGAGTAACACGTGAGAATCTACCCTTTAGTGGAGAATACTCTCGAGAAATCGAGGTTAATGCTGCATAAGTCCCTTCGGGGAGAAAGATGGCCTCTTTGCTGTCGCTAGAGGATGAGCTTGCGGCCTATCAGCTAGTTGGTGAGGTAAAGGCTTACCAAGGCGATGACGGGTAGCCGGCCTGAGAGGGTGATCGGCCAGACTGGAACTTAGACACGGTCCAGACTCCTACGGGAGGCAGCAGTGGGGAATATTGCGCAATGGGCGAAAGCCTGACGCAGCGACGCCGCGTGAAGGATGAAGGCCTTCGGGTTGTAAACTTCTGTTAAGTGGGAAGAAATCCTTATGTATAATACATATAAGGGATGACGGTACCATTAGAGAAAGCACCGGCTAAACTCGTGCCAGCAGCCGCGGTAATACGAGTGGTGCAAACGTTATTCGGAATCACTGGGCGTAAAGGGTGCGTAGACGGCATTATAAGTCAACTGTCAAATTTTCCGGCCTAACCGGAAGCCGGCGGTAGAAACTGTTTTGCTAGAGGATGGAAGAGAGAAGTGGAATTCTCGGAGTAGCGGTAAAATGCGTAGAT
>JBBDJI010000009.1:0-29952 GCA_040879965.1 Candidatus Babeliales bacterium
ATATTAAAATTTGGGTCGTGTAATATATTATATAAATAAATTTAATAAACTTACTAAAAGCTTTGAGCATAGAGTAAACCGATTAGCACGAATTATTAAGGAATTAAAAGCATTATTAATTGAACAGCACAAACAACTAGAAAATATAAAAAAAGAACAAAATATTTATGTTGGCGCAGAAGCTCAGCAAAAAGAACTTAATAATTTAATACAAAAAAATCTTACCTCAATTGTCGCGTTACAAAATCAAATTAAAGAAAATTTTTCTAAACAAGAAAATTTAGCAACATTAATTAATCATGAAACAAGTAATTTAAAAAATACTGAAAAAAGCTATCACACAGAATTGGCCAATAATAAAGAATATCAAGCCTATAAAATAGAGCGTGAAAAAATAGAGCTTGTGTTATCGAATAAAAATTATCAGGCAGATACTTATAAAAAAATACTTGAGCAACTCGACCAATTAAAAGAACAAGAAAAAAAAGCGCAAGAATGTGTTGCTGAAAAAACAAAACAAGAACAACGCAAAAAAGAAATTACGCAATTAATTGCTTCTTTAAAAATTATGAATTCAAGTTATCAAAAATTGGTTACAGATATACAAAAATATGCTCATTTATCTGAAGATAAAAATAAATTGAATGCTACTGAAGAAACTCTTATTAATCATTGTAATGGGCAACAACAGCAAAAAGAGTTATTGCTACAAGAAAAAGGGCTTATAGAACACAAGCAACAACAACTCGAGAAACTCAAACAAACTTCTGTTTTGCATAAAAAAAATATTACTTCTTTAAGTGAACAAATTCATGAGTATCAAATTCTTGCAAATGCATTTAGTAAAGATGGTATCCAAGCATTATTAATTGAGGATGCAATACCAGAAATTGAACAAGAAGCAAATGAATTGCTGGCAAAACTTACTTATAATCAAGCACACATAATTATTGATTCATTACGCGATCTAAAAAAAGGCGGCACCAAAGAAACGCTTGATATAAAAATATCTGATCCAATGGGTATTCGTCCCTATGAATTATTTTCAGGCGGAGAAGCATTTAGAATTGATTTTTCTTTACGTATAGCAATTTCTAAACTATTAGCGCGCCGTGCGGGAACTTCATTACAAACACTTATTATTGATGAAGGATTTGGTTCGCAAGATGAGGAAGGATTACAATTGCTTATGGATGCAATTCATAAAATTCAAGATAATTTTTCAAAAGTTATAATTGTTTCGCATTTAACTTCTATGAAAGATCAATTTCCTATTCATTTTATGATTCACAAAGGACCACAAGGAAGTAATATCAATATTATGGAACAAGGATAAGAGTAAAAAAAAGAGGCACGATAAATCATGCCTCTTCAATTTTTTTAAAAAATAGATTCTAAATTAAACCCATTCAAGACGCGCGATAGTTGCAGTATCACTAATTCGTTTTCCTAATGGGATAATGCGCGTGTAGCCACCCGGTCTTTCAGTATATTGTGGTGCAATTTCACCAAACAATTTATCAAGTGCGGTATCTTTATAAGGCAGTAACATTTTGGCTCGGCGACGAACTGTAAAGGTATTTCCTTTACGTGCAATAGTTACTAATTTTTCAGCTAACTTACGCACTTCTTTTACTCGAGCTTTAGTGGTAACCAAATGACCATTTTCAATCAAATGAATAACTTGATTACGCAATAATGAACGTCTATGTGAAGCTTTTAAGTTTAATTTTTTTCTACCTATTTGATGTCTCATAATTCACCTTCTGTTGTTTTAACAAGCCTTTTGAGGTCATCTTCAGCTATATTCATACCTAAGGAGAGTCCAAATGCTTTGAGACTATCTTTAACTTCGCCTAATGATTTTCTACCGAAATTTTTTATCTTTAGCACTTCATCTTCAGTAAGATTTACTAAATCAACAATACGTTTTTTTCCCGCATCTTTTAAACAATTATGGGCACGTACTGGTAATTCAAGTTCATCAATTGGCTTTAAAAGAAATTCTGGTGATAATCCTTTAAGCCCAAGATCAATCGCCTTGACTGGCTTTTCATCTTTTTGTTCTTCAGGCATTTTAGAAATTTCATTAAACGGTATCTCAGCACTGGTAAGGAAATGTTCTAACAAAGAACGTAAAACTGAAACTGAATAATGTAATACATCCAACGGATTTTCTGATCCATCAGTATGGATTTTCAATGTTAATTTATCATAATCAATTTCTTTACCTACTCGTGTTTTTTCGACATCAAAGCTCACTTGACGAACTGGAGAAAACATTGCATCAAGATAAATACGACCTTCTTCTTGTAATGCTTTATCAGCTGGCCATTGTGCTGGCTGATATCCACGTCCTGATTCAACAAAGAATGTTATATCTAATTCTCCCTTTGCAGAAACATGTGCAATAACATGATCTCCATTAATGATTTCCAAATGCGGGTCTGCTTTAATATCAGAAGCTTTAACAACTTGTTCACCTTTAACATGCAAGCGCATTTTTCCAGGAATTCCTTCTTTATTGCGTACATTAATTTGCTTAATATTAAGCAATACATGCATGGTATCTTCTTCAATGCCAGGTAAAGAAGTAAATTCATTATTTACTCCTTTTATAATTACAGAAGTAACTGCAGAACCTTCTACACCACCCAGTAAAATCCGGCGTATTGAATTACCCAATGTAATACCAAATCCTGGTTCAAGGGGCTGAGCAACTAACTCACCATATTGCTCTGTTAATTTTTTCTTATCCCACGTTAATCGTGGAATAGTTAATGGCCTATATTCCTTCTTGTCCATGGTCCTCCCTACGGAGCTCAACAATTCATCGAAATTAAATCAAAACACTAATTACTTCGAATACAACTCAACTATCAAATTCTCTTCTATAGGAACTTGAATATCTGAACGAACCGGATAGCGAAGTATTCTACCTTTACGCTCTACTTTATCAAGCTCTAACCACTCGGGTACCTTAATACCAATTTTCAATCTTTTATCAATAACCTGACCAAGAAATGCTTCTTTTTCTAATACATTCGAGGCTAAGCTAACTACACTATTTAAAGAAATTAAATAGGATGGTGAATACACTTTTTTGCCATTTACCAGAATGTGGCCATGAACAATAATTTGGCGTGCTTGTCTGCGTGTTGTAGCTAATTTTAATCGATATACAACGTTATCTAATCGCCGTTCTAATAAACTAAGCAACAAATCACCTGTTGCTTCTTTACTTTTAGTAGCAATTTTAAAGAAACGCTTAAATTGTTTTTCTCGCATTCCATACATTTCTTTTACTTTTTGCTTTTCAGCAAGCTGCCGTCCATATTCTGACATTTTCTTTGGACGTTTTGTAGTCTTACGCTCTTTGTTGTTATTTAATTTTTCTTTGTTGTTCATAGCACCCTGATTTCTAATTTAATTAAACCCTACGTTTTTTTGCAGGTCTTGTTCCGTTGTGAGGTAATGGTGTTACATCGCGCAATACAGTTATGTTAAAACCTGCTGCTTGTAAAGCACGCACTACTGAATCTCTTCCTGAACCTGGTCCTTGCAAATTAACTTCAACATCTTTAACACCCATCAATTGCATATCTTTAGCAAGTGTAGAACCAATCTGAGTAGCCGCAAAAGGTGTTCCTTTACGAGCACCTTTAAAACCAAGCTTACCAGAGCTCCCACCCAATAATACATCACCTGTTTGCGTTGTAATACTAACTAAGGTATTATTGAATGTTGATTTTACATGGGCTACAACGGTATTTACCTGTCGTTTAATTTTTTTTGTTTTTTTCTTGTAAGCCATTGTTTCCTTTATTTCTCTTTATACCCGCGCATTATTTTTTAGTTACTTTGCGCTTAAGTGCAACTGCTCCACCAACTTTTCGAGGGCCTTTACGAGTACGTGCATTTGTTTTTGTACGTTGACCTCTCACTGGCAAACCTTTTTTATGCCTTAAGCCTCTGTATGAGCTTATTTCCTGTAATCGTCGAATGTTTGACGTTACTTCTTTTCTAAGCTCACCTTCTATTTTATAATTCTGTGTCAATTCTTTTTGCAAAGCAGTCACTTCTTGATCTGATAAATCTTTTACGCGCTTATTTAAATCAATTTTTAATTTATTAAGGATATCGCGCGATCTATTAACGCCTACACCATAGAGATAGGTTAAACCATATTCTACTCGTTTATTTGCAGGCAAACTTACACCTTCAATACGTGCCATTTTAATTCCTCTTGCTGCCTAAGCCCTGACGTTGTTTATGTCGCGGATTTTTTTTACAAATTATCCGAACAACATTTTCACGTCGTACTACCTGACAATCTTTACACATTTTCTTTACGGATGTTCTTACTTTCATGAGTTTTCCTGATATTCTTCAATCATATTAGTTTTTGTACCGTAATACTATTCTTCCACGCGATAAATCATAGGGCGATAATTCTAAAGATACTCTATCGCCAGGTAAAATTTTGATATAGTGCATTCGCATTTTTCCTGATACATGCCCTAATACCGTATGTCCACCTTCTATTTCTACTCGAAACATAGCATTAGGTAATGTTTCTTTTACTATGCCATCAACTCGAATTACATCTTCTTTCTTCTGTTTCATTCCAGCTTTCCTATCATGCCTCAATATTTTTTCGAGTTAAAATTTGTACACCTTCATTAGTAATAACAATGGTATCTTCTACATGTGCAGCCAAACTTTTATCTTTTGTTTTTACTGTCCAACCATCATTAGTGATATACACATCACATTTACCTTGTGTTATCATTGGCTCTATCGCAAACGTCATTCCAGGTCGCAAAATAGGACCGTGTCCTGGTTTGCCATAATTTAATATCTCAGGATCTTCATGCATAAACTTACCGATACCATGCCCAGCAAAATCACGCACTATTCCATATCCAGATTTTTCAATTTCTGCTTGAATTGCCGCAGAAATATCAGACAATCTATTTCCTGGCAAAGCCTTTTCAATTCCTTTATCTAATGCTCTCTGCGCAACATTCACTAGTTGCTTGGTTTCTTCTTTAGGTTGTCCAATAAAATAGCACCGAGCAGCATCAGCACAATAACCTTTCCATGAGGCACAGATATCAATTTTTACTAAATCACCATCTTTGATAATTTTATTGTTACATGGAATACCATGCACAACTTCATCATTTACTGATATACAGCTTGCATGGCTATATCCTTTATAACCTTTTGATTGAGATACAAGGTTATTTGTTCTCAAAAAATCTTCTATCCAACTATCAATTTCTAAAGTAGTAATTCCCGGAACAATTTTAATTAATAATTGATCAAAAAGATCAGCCAAAAGTTGTCCGGCTTGTTGCATTTTTTGAATTGATAATTTGTTTTTTATTGTGATCATTCGTTCTCAACTATTAAACTTGTAAAGTCCTCAAATACTCTATTAATCGGTTTTTCTACGTTAATTTCTTTAATTTTTTTGCCAATTCGCTTATAAAATTCAATAAGACCATGTTCATATTTGTGATAAGAAGATAATCGATCACAAACAACTGCTTCATCATCATCTTCTCGACGAATTAATTTATATTCACATACATCACAAACATTAGGCTTTTTTGGCACCATAGCAGAATGAGCATGAATCGAATAAATTGCCTGACAATTGTTATTTGCACAAGTATATCGACCTAACAATCTTTCAGTAATCACCTTATCTGAAACGGCCAATTTAATTATGCTTAAACGACACTGTGGCAATTTTTCTAATATCACTACTTGTAAATATTCTGCTTGTGTTATAGTCCTCGGAAATCCATCTAAAATAACAGTACGTTGTTGTTCAATATTATTTTCGAGCCATTCCTTGACCATAGACACAATAAGTTCATCAGCTATTAGCTTACCATATCTTATAGAAAAATCTATTTCTTTACCTATTTCTGTCTTTTCTGCAATATGCTTTCTACACAGGGAACCAGTTGAGAGTTGAGTCCAACCTAATTTCCTGGTACATAACTGAGAAAGCGACCCTTTACCTGACCCAGGTGGCCCCACAAAAATTACTAAATGAGTACCTCTATTCACCGTGCTACCCTACCTCTTAACCTACCTGTTGTTAAAAATCCTTCATATCGATGTTCGATAAGATAAGATTCAACCTGTGCTGAAGTTTCTAAAGCGACCCCCACTACAATTAGCAATGAAGTACCATCAAGAAATGCAGGAATTCTCATGAGAGCGTACATAACATTTGGTACTAGTGCCAAACCGGCTAAATATAATGCGCCAACCAATCCGATACGCGTTAAAATATAATTAAAAAATTCTATAGTTTTGCGCCCAGGACGTATCCCAGGAATAAATCCACCACTCTTTTTAATATTTGCAGCAAGCTCTTCAGGATTAAAAAGAATCATAGTCCATACAAACGAGAAAAAGATAATAAGAAAGAATTTTAAAACATTAAAAACAATATTTGTAGGAGACATTAAACCAGCAAACCAACGAAAAATTTCTGCTCGTTCAGATAACATTAATGCAATAGTAGCAGGAAATTGCAATACTGATGAAGCAAAAATTACTGGCATAATACCTGCTGTATTAATTTTAAAAGGAATATAGGTACTTTGACCACCATAAACTCGCTGTCCTACAACCCTTCGGGCATATTGTACTGGAATTTTCCGTTCACCTTTTTCTAGAAAAACAATACTTGCAATGATACCAAGGAAAACTATTAGCATAAGTATTGCTTGCCAACTTTCAATCGTCCCTACATCGATAAGCGTTTTTGTTTTGATAATGTGTTCTGGAAAACGAGAGACAATACCAGCAAAAATAATCATCGAACTACCATTACCAAGACCATATAATGATATTTGATCAGCAAGCCACATTACAAAAAGTGAACCAACAGTCAAAGATAATACAAACATGAGCCTAAAACCCCAGCCTGGAGTTAAAACTAGATTCGCATGTTCTAAATAGGTTGCATAACCAAAACTGTACATCACACTTAATCCTAGGGCGATATAGCGAGTGTATTGATTAATAAGTTTACGACCGTATTCACCTTCTTTTGCTAATTGCTCTAATTGTGGAATTGACATACTTAATATTTGCATCATAATCGAGGCAGTAATATATGGCATAATCCCTAAGGCGAATAATGTTGATTTACTTAATGCCCCTCCTGAAAAAATATCAAGATAACTTAATAGACCGCCAACTCCCGTAGCACGTTTCATATGCTCACCAAGTAGTGGAACATTCACGCCAATAACTGGAATGTATGTTCCTAATCTATTAATCACCAATATACCCAAAGTAAAGAAAATTTTTTTTCTTAATTCAGGAATAAGAAAAATATTTTTGAAATTTTTTAGGAAAATCACTACTTTACATCTCCTTTAATAAATGAACTTTTCCACCTATCTTTTCAACGGCTTGTACTGCAGATTTACTTACAGCATCCACATGCACCATCAATTGCTTAGAGATTGAACCATTTCCAAGCAATTTAACTAGAGTGGCACTTTGACCTTTGGTGCTCTTTCTTTTGGAAATTAAGCCTTTACCATAAAGCACATCTTTGGTAACTTCATCGCCGCTATTAAAATGACGCTCAAGATCTTCAAGATTTATAATTGCATAAGCCGTTTCAAATTGAACATTATTGAAACCTCTTTTTGGCAATCTTCTTGAAAGAGGCATTTGTCCGCCTTCAAAACCGTATCCTACACCGTGACTACCAGATCGCGCTTTTTGACCTTTATGCCCTTTTCCAGAAGTCCCACCGCGGCTACCGCCTCTACCAACGCGCTTTCGCTTTTTTACTAATTTTGTTAATTTATCAAGCGCTAACATGGCTTCCCTTTACAATCTGAGTCGTTGTTATTCCACGTAATTTTTGCATATTTTTCAAGCTTCGTAATTTTGCCAAAGCATTTAAAGTAGCTTTCACAACATTTTGCTTGTTAGCAGATCCTAAGGATTTTGCTAAAACATCTTCTATTCCTGCTGCTTGCATAACTGCACGCATTGGACCACCCGCAATAGTACCAGTCCCTTTAGATGCAGAGCGAATAATAACTCTACTTGCACCATGTTTACCGGTAACATCATAAGGAATCGTTGAATTACGCAATGGAACTCTAATCATGTTTTTGCGTGCCTTTGTTGTAGCTTTTGCAATAGCAGACGAAACTTCTTTTCCTTTTCCTAATCCGATACCTACATTGCCTTCTGTATCACCAGAAACAACAAAAACTGAAAAAGAAAATCGCTTTCCGCCCTTAGTAACTTTTGTTACTCGCTTTACACTGACTACAGTATCGATAAATGTCTTTTCTTTTCGCTCTTCAACCATTTATTTCATTCCCACTTAATGTAAAATTCATTAATTAAATTTCTATACCACCTTCACGGAGGCCTTCAGCAAATGCTTCAACTCGTCCATGATATAAAAAAGACCCACGATCAAAAGCTGCTTTTTCAATACCTTTTTCGCGCATTTTTTTAGCAAGCTCTACACCAATAGCATGAGCAAGATCTTTTTTATCACCTTTTGTGTTTTTGACTATATCTTTAAAAGATAATGTTGAACCACTTACTAAAGTTTTTTGCAATTTATCATCTATTACTTGACCATAAATATGTTTCGCAGTGCGAAAAACTGATATTCGTGGAAGCTCACTTGTCAAAAAAGCACTACGTACTCGTTTTTTTCTACGTTCTCTTCTTTGAGAAATCTTTTTTTGATGCGACACGGCATTTCCTCAATTAAGTTAATTATGCTGATTTAGTTTTACCAGCTTTACGCAAAATCGTTTCATCGGATAACTGAATCCCAGTTCCTTTGTAAGGTTCTGGTGGCCGCAAAGCCTTTATTTC
Organism: Candidatus Babeliales bacterium; assembly: GCA_040879965.1. Classification (NCBI taxonomy): domain Bacteria; class Candidatus Babeliae; order Candidatus Babeliales; species Candidatus Babeliales bacterium. The sequence goes on from JBBDJI010000009.1 coordinate 8,896, forward strand.
GCTACAAACCGCACCAACGCGTTCTTTATCAGAACCTGAAACTTTTAGCGTTTGGCCTTTCTTGTCGATATCAACCGATATTCCTTTAGGTAGAGGAAATTCAATTTTATGACTATATCCTAATGAAAAAATTAATTTATCACCGGATACAGCAGCTTTATATCCAAGACCTGTAATATTCAATTGTTTTTCAAACCCTTGATCCGCGCCTTTAATTTCATTTGCTAAAAGCGCTCTATGCAAGCCCCAAAGCCTTTTACTTTCACGCGATTCTTTATCATCACAAAGAATTTTTATCTTTTTATTATCAACAAGCTCTGCCTGTAATCCTTCAGGAAGCGCATGTACTCCTGAGTCTTTTTTTCCTTTATAATGTACTTCTTGACCATTAATTTCAATCTGTACATTGCCTAAATCTATAGGTCTTCTTCCAATTTTTGACATAATCCTATCCTTACCAAACCGAGCAAATCACTTCACCTCCCACTGCGAGCTCTCGAGCCTTTTTATTGGTCATCAAGCCTTTGCTAGTGGTGAGAATAGAAATTCCAAGTTTACCTTTAACTGGCTTTAAACTTTTTGCTTTTTCATAACGACGACGACTTGGCTTACTTAAACGTGTTATTTCATGAATAACTGATTCGCCGTCTACATATTTTAATAAAACTTTTATTCGTTTTTCTACTCCTTCACCATGAATCATAATATCTTTGACAAATCCTTCATCTTTGAGAATTTGAGCAATATTAAAATTCATTCTTGAAAAAGGAGCTTCTACACTGCGTTTGCCAAGAATAAAGCCGTTGCGAATAATTGTTAAAAAATTTCCTATTGTATCTATTGACATATTTCTTTCCTTATCGCATTACCAACTTGTCTTTTTAACGCCAGGCAGCCAACCTTTTAACGCGTTTTCACGAAAACAGATTCTACACATCTTAAACATTCGCAAATAACCGCGCGGCCTACCGCAAAGCTTGCAACGATTTCTTTGTCGTACTGCAAACTTTGGAGTTTTTTGTGATTTTTCTATTAATGCTTTTCTTGCCATCGCTATCCTTAATTCGATTTACTATGCCTAAAGGGCATTCCAAATTTCTTTAAAAGGCTTAAAGCTTCTTCATCTTTTGTAGCGGTAGTATGAAAAGTAATATTTAAGCCTCCCAACATCTCTTCTGATGCACGTTCTACTTCAGGGAAAATTGACCATTCTTTAACGCCAAAATTATAATTACCTTGTCCATCAAAGCGATCTTTTAATCCTTGAAAATCTTTTACTTTTGGCAATGCAAGACTTATTAATCGGTCCAAAAATTCATACATTCTTTTTCTTCTTAATGTGACCATCACGCCAAGTGGCATCCCTTCACGAATCTTAAAACCTGCGATAGATTTTTTCGCTTTGGTTCTTACCGGCATTTGTCCTGCAATTTGTGCTATAATATCTGAAACTTTTTTTAAAATTCGACTATCAGATACCGCTTCTTTTACGCCAACATTGATAACAATTTTTGAAAGACTAGGAACTTCCATTATGTTTTCGTAACCTAAATCTTTTTTAAGCTGAGATCGAATCTCGTTTCTATATAATTCTTCTAAACGTGCTTTATTAGCCATTCAATGATCCTTATCATTGTTTTAGAAATTTTCGTTACATTGTTTGCAAACTCTAAGTCGCTTGCCACTTTCAACTTCTTTAGCACCTACTCGTGCAGGTTTTCCACACGAAGGACAAATTGGCATAATATTTGAGCTATCAATATAACTTTCGATTTTCTTGATGCCAGATTTTTCACCTTGTTTGCGCGCCTTATAGTGCTTAGTAACAAGCGCTACCCCCTTAACCAATACTTTACCCTTTTTCGGTAAAATTTCAATGATTTCACCTTTTTTGCCTTTATCTTTACCAGATATTACAACTATGGTGTCATTTTTTTTTATCCGTTCCATCGAGAACCTCTTATAAAACTTCAGGAGCTAGAGAGACTATTTTAGGATATTTTTTTCTTATCTCTCGAGCTACTGGTCCAAAAATACGCGTTGCAATTAAATCATTCTCTTTTACAATAACTGCAGCATTATCACCAAAACGAATATAACTTCCGTCATCTCGTCGATATTCTTTTGCAGTACGTACAATAACTGCATCTACAACATCACCTTTTTTTACCATACCTCCAGGTATAGCTTTTTTTACCGAACATTTTATTCTATCGCCTAAATATGCATAACGTTTTCTCGTTCCACCTACGATATGAATACATTGTAATTCTTTTGCGCCAGAATTATCGGCTACTACTAAGTAAGATTCCTTTTGTATCATGACTTTACCTCACTATTGATTGATAATCTGGGCTAAATACATGTATTTAGTCTTTGAAAGAGGTCGTCCTTCATAAAATTCTACAATATCACCCACTTTTGCCTGCTCGCTTTCATCATGAACTTTATATTTTTTTATAGACTTCATGACTTTTCCTGTTAGGGCATGCTTATAGGTTCTTTTAAATTCAACTACAATGGTTTTATCCATATTATCAGAAACAACTTTGCCTTGAAGCATGCGGCTTTTCTTTTGTTTTTTTTCTTCCACTTGAACACCTTAGTTTAAAACTATTGCATTAACTTTTGATTTAAAAATGTTAATGTTCTTGCAATATCTTTCCGCAACTTATTAAATTGTGAATAATCTTTTATGTGAGCAGTTGCCGCATTTAACGTCAGGCTAAAATGTTCTCTTTTTAGCGTTTCATATTTTTCACGTAATTCTTGCTCACTTAATTCTTTAAAATTAATTTTTTCTTTCATCGCTATTTATCCGCTCGTGTTACAAATTTTGTTTTCATCGGTAATTTATAAGAAGCTAATTGAAGTACTTTTTTTGATTCTTCTTCTGGTAAGCCTTCAATTTCACAAATAACGCGACCTCTTTTTACTACTGCAACCCATAACTCAGGATTTCCTTTACCTTTACCCATTCGAGTTTCTGCAGGTTTTTTGGTAACTGGTTTATCCGGAAAAACACGCAAAAAAAGTTTTCCAACTTTTTTTAATTTTCGTGAAATGGTAACTCGCATCGCTTCGATTTGTTGAGCGGTTAACCAAATTGGTTCTACTGCTTGCAAACCATATTCACCAAAGTCTACGGTACGCGCTCCTTTGGATAATCCTTTTAGCGTTCCTCGTTGTACTTTCCGATATTTTGTTTTCTTTGGCATTAACATTGCTTACACTTTCCGATGAAACTTAACTAACTTGATAATCACCACGACAGATCCAAACCTTGACACCGATAATTCCGTAGGTTGTTTTAGCTTTTGCAAATCCATAATCAATATCAGCTCGTAATGTATGGAGAGGAATAGCACCAACTCGGGTCCATTCTTCACGGGCAATTTCTGCACCAGCTAACCGACCAGCACATCGAATTTTGATTCCTTTAGCGCCTGTTTTAATTGCGGTATTCGCTGCACGCTTCATTGCCAATTTATAATTACCACGACGTTCTAATTGATCTGCAATATTTTTTGCAACTAAAGTAGCATCTAGTTCTGGATTTTTCACTTCTTGAACTGACACTTCAACGCTTTTAATATTAAGTAGCTTGGCAAGATCTTTTCTAAGGACTTCTATATCTTGTCCTTTTTTTCCAATCACTACACCTGGTTTACCCGAATGAATAATAACTTTAACGTTATCGCCAGCTTTTTCAATTTCAACGCGCCCTACTTCTGCGGCTTCTAAATTTTTTTCTATATATTTTCGAATAGCAAGATCCTGCATAATTTGCTCACCGTAAGAGTTACGAGCAAACCAACGCGCATCCCAATCGCGGTACCCTCCATAAATTCTAAATCCAATTGGATTAACTTTTTGTCCCACGCTATACCTCTTTCTGTTCTTTTGATTCTAAAGTAACACTTAAATGGCTAAATCGCTTTCGCAAAATAGTCGCTCTTCCCATTGCGCCAGGCTTAAAATATTTAAAGGTAGGCCCTTGATCTACGCGCAATTCTTTAATATATAAATCTTCGGATCTTATATCCTTAAGATATTTTGCATTTGCCACGGCTGATTCTATCATTTTTTTTAAGGGCGTAACTCGTTGATTTTCATGAGCATATAGCCAATCAAGTGCATTTTTTACATTTTTACCACGTACAAAATCAGCTATAGGCCTCAGCTTGTATGGTGAATATCGTATAAATTTTGTTTTTGCCACAAATTGCATTGTTTTCCTCAAATTTTCAACACTCATTATCTGCATTATTGCTACTGCTTGATAATTATTAATTTATCTTATTTATTACTACGCAGCAACTCCTGCTTTGCGCTGTCCACTATGCAGCTTAAATGTTCTTGTAGGCGAAAATTCCCCTAAATAATGTCCAACCATGTTTTCAGTAATAAAAACAGGCACAAACTTTTTTCCGTTATGTACGGCAATAGTTAATCCTACAAAATCAGGAATAACCATACTGCGTCTTGACCATGTTTTTATAACTTCGCGTTTTCCACTTGATTTTATTTTTTGAATCTTATTTAGTAACGATTCATCTACAAATGGTCCCTTCTTGATAGATCTTGCCATCGTAATCTCTCTTTAAACTATTTTTTGCGTCTTCTTATTATTAAAGGATTTTTTCGTGTTCTTGTACGTGTACCCTTGCTACCTTTACCCCAAGGAGAAACTGGATGTGAACCAGACTTAGAACGACCTTCACCACCACCATGTGGATGATCAATCGGGTTCATTGCCATACCACGTACTGTAGGCCTAATACCCATGTGTCGTGTTCTTCCTGCTTTGCCAAGTACAATATTTTTATATTCGGCATTTCCAAGCACACCTACGGTTGCCCAGCAATTTTGGTGTACCATGCGAACTTCTCCAGAAGGCATTTTTAAAGTGATATAATCACCTTCTTTAGCCATAACTTGGATCGATGTCCCTGCGCTACGAGCAAACTTCCCACCAGATCCTGGCTTAATTTCAATATTATGAACAATAAAACCAACAGGGATATTACGCAATGGCAAAGCATTTCCAATTTTTGGTTCAGCTTTTTCGCTTGCAAATACCATATCACCTACTGATAATCCTTCTGGTATAAGTATATATCTTTTTGCACCACTCGCATAGTTAACTAATCCTATCCGTACATTACGGTTTGGGTCGTATTCGATAGTAGTTAATTTACCTTCAACATCGCGCACATCTCTTTTAAAGTCTATAATTCTATAGCTTCTTTGTGCACCACCGCCTCTATGCCTTACGGTTATGCGGCCATAAGCATTTCTACCTGCCTTTTTTTTCAACCCAACTACTAATGATTTTTCCGGCTTATTGGTAGTGATATCATCTGATGTTATAAAGGTTTGAAACCTTAATGATGCATTCCTTGGTTTTCTTGTTCGTATTGCCATTGCTTTTCCCTATTACTCTATACTATCTTTAGCTAGCTTGTTGCTCAGGTGCCGACTCGGCAACATCCAGTGAATATCCCGGCTTTAGTGTAACAATAGCTCGTTTAGTTAATTTACCCGTTGATTTCATACGTTTAAATGTTCGTACTTTTCCTTTACGGACTATTGTTCTGATATTCTCTACTTTTACATTAAATAATTTCTCTAATGCTTCTTTAACCATAGGCTTATTAGCTTTTGGATGAATTTTTAATACAACTTTTTTTTGATTAGAAACCAATTTAGAAGCTTTTTCCGTAACTGCCGGACCTTGAATTATATCATAAATTTTTAAAGCCATGAATTCACCATTTGTTTAAAGGCATCTAAATCTTTTTTTAGCACTATCCATTTATCTGCTAATGCCAAATCATATGCATTTACTTCATCAAATGATAAAACACTTACATTCGGAATATTAATAAATGATGCATAATGAATAGTATCATCTATCGGCAATAAAAGATTAACTTTTTTATTTAGTAAATCAGCTTGCTTTAAAACAGTATATGCAGCGGCTGTTTTCGGACTTTCATTTGAAATTGTCCAATCTAAACAAATAAGATTTTTATTATCAATTGCGTCCCACAATAAATTGTTCAAAACGCCTTTTCTTAGTTTTTTAGAAACTTTTAGAGTTCGTGTTCGTGGTTGCGGACCAAATGTTGTACCGCCACCTCTCCACAAAGGAGACCGTGCTGAACCAGCACGCGCTCGCCCCGTACCTTTTTGTTTCCAAGGCTTCTTGTTAGAAAAACTAACATCGGCTCTACCTTTGCTTGAAACAGTTCCTTGTCGCCAATTTTGTAGTATTTGACGAATCCATGTAGAGAAGGCTACTTCTCTCACTGGACTTTTAACCGCATCAACCAAAATATCATGAGTTAAAACTTGTGTTAAATTATTTTTCATTTCTTGCATTTCATTTGTCTTTTTTTGAGCATTCATGATCTACGCTTTCGCCTTTATGCCTTTTGAAGATAAATCAATGCTCCTGAACCACCTGGAACACTACCTTTCACTAATGCAATATTTGCATTAGCTTCAATTTTAATTACTTCCAAATTTTTCATTACACGACGCTCAACACCCATATGTCCTGGCAACTTTTTACCTTTAATAACCTTACCTTGTGACCTATATGAGCTTATTGATCCAGGCCATCTGCCAAATCGCGGGCCATGACTCGCAGGCCCACCTCTAAATCCATGACGCTTAACCACACCTTGAAAACCCTTACCTTTAGTCATACCAAAAACATTTACATGTTCTCCGGTAGCTAAAACTGAAGCATAATCTATTGCTTGACCAATTTCCATAGGTATTTCTGGCTTAGCCTGTAAATTAATTTCTCTTAACATCTGGAAATAGTTTTTTGGCTTTTTTGTCCATTCACTTAAAAAAGGTTGATTATTAAATTTTTCTTTAATCAATCCAACTTGAATGGCATTGTACCCATCTTGTTCTTGCGTTTTTAAACCAGTTATATACCAATTTCCAATATCTATAACAGTCACCGGCACTACAGTATTTTTCTCAGAAAAAACCTGCGTCATACCTATTTTTTTTCCCCATATGCCACTTAGCATCTGAAAACCTTTCAAAGCTTAACTAATCTCAACATCAACACCAGATGAAATACTTAATTTCATTAATGCATCCATTGTTTGATCTGATGGAGAAACAATATCAAGAATACGCTTATGTCTTATTAACTCAAATTGCTCTCGTGATTTTTTATCGACATGTGGCGATCTTAAAACAGTAAAACAACGATTTTTGTTTGGCAATGGAATAGGCCCAACTATTTCAGAACCTGTTCTTTTTGCTGTCAATACAATCTGTTTAACTGCCTTATCAAGCAATTGATGATCGTAAGATTTTAATGACAAGCGAATTTTTTGCTTTTTCATAAAATGCTCACTCTTTACTTAATAATTTCAGTTACTACGCCAGAACCAACCGTTCTACCACCTTCACGAATAGCAAAATGAAGATCTTTTTCCATACCGATTGGTGCAATAAGATCAACTTTTAATTCAACGTTATCACCAGGCATAACCATTTCACGGCCTTCAGGCAATGTTACTATACCAGTGATATCAGTTGTTCTGAAGTAAAATTGTGGTCGATAGCCATTAAAGAACGGACTATGACGCCCACCTTCATCTTTGCTAAGAATATAAGCTTGGCATTTGAAGGATTGATGCGGGGTTACTGTTCCCGGTTGGGCAATAACCATTCCACGTTCAATTTCTTCTTTTTTTACACCACGAAGAAGTAATCCAACGTTGTCACCAGCTTGGCCTTCTCCCAATTCTTTTTTAAACATTTCAACGCCAGTAACCGTAGTTTTTAAAGTAGTACCAAAGCCTACAATTTCAACTTCTTCGCCAACTTTTATTTTACCACGTTCAATTCTACCAGTAGCTACTGTGCCACGACCAGATATTGAAAATACTGCTTCAACCGGCATTAAGAACGGTTTATCAATTTCACGTTTTGGTTCAGGAATATAAGTATCAAGTGCTTCCAGCAATTTATCAATTGCAGGCTCACCGATTTCGCTCTTATCACCTTGTAATGCTTTTAATGCAGATCCACGAATGAATGGAATTTCATCACCAGGAAAATCATATTTACTTAACAATTCACGAACTTCTTCCTCAACCATGTCAATCATTTCTTCATCATCGACCATGTCTGTTTTATTAAGGAAAACAACCAACGCAGGAACACCTACGTTTTTAGCTAAAAGAATATGCTCTCTTGTTTGAGGCATCGCACCATCAGCTGCAGATACTACCAAAACACCGCCATCCATTTGAGCAGCACCGGTGATCATGTTTTTTACATAATCAGCATGACCAGGACAGTCAACGTGCGCATAGTGACGCTTATCTGTTTCATATTCTACATGAGAAGTTGCAATGGTAATACCACGTGCTTTTTCTTCTGGCGCATTATCAATTTCATCAAACGCTTTAAAATTTGACATCCCTTTTTCTGCTTGTCGCTTTGTTATAGCTGCAGTTAAAGTTGTCTTACCATGATCAACGTGACCAATAGTACCAACATTTATATGTGGTTTTTTTCTTTCAAATTTAATTGCCATGGATTTGTCTCCCAAACTGAATAAAAATCAATTATTTTTTATCAACTATATTTTTTTGTACGTTTTGCGGTACTTCTCTATAACATTCAAATTCCATTGAATATCCTGCTCGACCTTTGGTCATTGAACGTAAGGTCGTAGCATAACCAAGCATTTCAGCTAAAGGCACTTCGGCAACAATATTTTGTGCTCCATCCTTAGTTTCCATGCCAAGTATTCTACCTCTTCTGGAATTTAAATCACCCATTACATCGCCCATATGTTCTTCAGGGGTATCTACTTCAACCTTCATAACTGGTTCCAAAATAACTGGCGATGCTTTACCTACTGCAGTTTTGAATGCCATCGACGCAGCAACTTTAAATGCGATTTCTGATGAATCGACATCATGATAAGAACCATCAAATAATGTTGCTTTAATATCAACTACTGGATAGCCACCCAAAATACCTGAAGTAATTGCTTCTTGAAGCCCTTTTTCTACTCCTGGTATAAATTCACTTGGAATTGCACCACCAACAACTTTGTTTTCAAATTCGAACCCTTTGCCACGCTCAAGAGGTTCAACCTTTAACCAGACATGTCCATATTGCCCACGACCACCGGTTTGCTTAATATATTTGCCCTCCGCTTCAGTCGCTTTCTGAATAGTTTCTTTATAAGCAACTTGCAGTTTACCCTGAACAACCTCAACCTTATGTTCACGCTTTAAGCGATCAACAACAATATCAAGATGCAACTCACCCATTCCTTGAATAACCGTTTGCCCAGTTTCTTTATCATATGAAAACTTAAAAGAAGGATCTTCTAAAGACATTTTACGTAATGACAAAGTCATTTTTTCATATTCACTTTTATTTTTAGGCTCAACTGAAGCAGAAATAACTGGCGCTGGAACATCAATAGATTCCAATATAATAGGCGGCGTATTTTCTTTGCAAAGCGTATGACCTGTAATAGCATCTTTTACACCCACAGTTGCGCAAATATCACCCGCTTGAACCATGTCTATTTCTTCTCGTTTGTCAGCATGCATTTTTACTAAACGACTCACGCGCTCTTTTACGCCAGTATTAGCATTAATAACATATGATCCAGCTTTTAATTGGCCTGAATAAACACGCATGAATGTTAAAATACCTACATACGGATCAGTCATTATTTTAAAAACTAACGCACTAAAAGGTTCATTAATATCAGCCTTGCGCTCAACTTCTTTTTCCGTCCCTTTATCAATACCGACAACTGGAGGAACATCTAAAGGAGAAGGCAGATAATCAACAACAGCATCTAAAAGCAATTGCACGCCTTTATTTTTAAAAGCGGTACCGCAAAATGCTGGCACTACTTTTAGGTTTAATACACCTTTTCTTAATGCTGTTTTAATTTCATCGATAGTAATTTCTTCTTCATTCAAAAATTTTTCAGCAAGAACATCATCAAAATCACAAGCACGCTCAACAATTTTCATGCGCAACTCTTCTGTTCTTTCTTTATATTCTGCCGGTATCTCTTCCCATGTTACCGTAACGCCTTGATCTTCTTGACTAAAAGTAGCCATTTTACGTTCAAGCAAATCAATGATTCCACTTAACTCTTCGGAAGTACCCACCGGTATTTGCATCGCAATTGCATTGGCATGTAATTTTTTGTTAATATCTTCTATTGCCTTGAAAAAATCGGCTCCAATACGATCAAGCTTATTAACAAATATAATACGCGGTACTTTGTATCTATTAGCCTGACGCCAAACCGTTTCAGATTGCGGCTGTACTCCAGCAACACCACAAAAAACCCCGATCATACCATCTAAAACACGCAATGATCGCCCTACTTCAATAGTAAAGTCAACGTGACCTGGCGTATCAATTATATTTATATTATAATCTTTCCAAAAACACGTTGTTGCCGCAGACGTAATCGTTATACCACGTTCACGTTCTTGCTCCATCCAATCCATGATTGCTTGGCCTTCATGAACTTCACCCAATTTATGGGTAATACCAGTATAAAACAACATTCTTTCAGTAACAGTTGTTTTACCAGCATCAATGTGAGCTGCAATGCCTATATTTCTATATAGAGATAATCCCTTACTCATTTAATATCACCTTTGTTGCTGTCGAATTACCATGCATAATGAGAAAATGCACGATTTGCTTCAGCCATTTTCTGTACATCTAATTTTTTCTTCACTGCGAGACCTCTTCCTTCTCGCGCTTCAAGCAATTCTGTCGCTAAACGCTTACCCATTGTTTTATCTGAGCGTGATGCAGCTGCTTGGATTAACCAACGCATCGCTAAAGAACGAGCACGATTCGCTTCTACTTCCATCGGTATTTGATAAACACTACCACCAACTCGGCGAGGACGAACCTCCACAGCAGGGGTTATTTGATCAAATGCCTGCTTGAACATTTGCAAGCCTTTTTCTTTGTCTCCGTCAGTTTTTTTCACCAAGGCTTCTATCGCCTCATAAACTATTTTGCGGGCTACATTTTTTTTGCCGCGCCACATAATAACATTAATAAATTTTTGAACTAATTCTGATCCATATAGTTCATCTACACCAATATCGCGTCGATATGTGGTAACTTTTTTGCGTCGTGCCATACAGTCTTACCTTCCTTCTACTACGATTTAGGCTTTTTAGCCCCATACAGGGAACGAGCTTGTTTTCTGTTTTCTACTCCAGCGCAATCTAATGCACCACGAACAATGTGATATTTTACACCAGGCAAATCAGGCACTCTACCACCGCGCACAAGCACAACAGAATGTTCTTGTAAATTGTGGCCTTCGCCAGGTATATATGCAGTGACTTCAATACCAGTTGAAAGCTTTACACGAGCTACTTTTCGAAGCGCTGAATTCGGCTTTTTTGGTGTTGTAGTAAATACACGGGTACATACACCACGCGCTTGAGGCGCCCCTTTTAATGCGGCACTTTTTGACTTACTTGTCACCTTTTTTCTTCCCTTACGAGAAAGTTGATTAATTGTAGGCATAGCAAAAAAATCCTAATGGTTAAATAAAAATTAACGCTTAATATCCTATAGGCCAAACAAAGCCAAGTCTCTTGACTGGCGGTCTAATACCTATTTTTTATGAAAAACCTTTGAAATCTTTACGGGTTTATTAATATTTTAAACTTTTCGACAATTTTTTCAAGTGGAATTGAATAAAGAAAAACAAAATAGATGAAATTAAATAGACGAATTTTAATATTATTGATACCTTTATCGGGTAGTTTATCAAGAAAATAAGTAAATTTTTGCAAAAAAAGTATTTTATACGCAATTTAATACGCAAAATAATATAAGGAGTTCATAAATGGTCTTTGTATCATATTTTACCAATCTAGTAGGAACATTATTTTTCATTGTTATTGCTATTTTAGGAATTGGCTTTCTTATAGGATTTCATGAATTCGGTCATTTTATATTTTGTAAAATTTTTAAAATCAAAACTCCTTCATTTTCAATTGGTATGGGACCGCGTATTTTCAAAAAAAAATTTGGTGATACTGAATTTGCATTATCGGCAATCCCTTTAGGTGGTTACGTGGAAATTGCTGGCACAGAAGACGATCAAGAACCCATCAAAGATAAACAATATTCTTTTGCACAAAAACCATATTACCAAAAAATGCTTGTTATAGCAGGCGGTATCATTTTTAATATTTTATTTGCTTATGTTGCATTATCAGCATTGTATTTTACGGGCATGCCAAAATCACCGCTTATTTATCCTCTGCATGCTACTACTAAAATCAAAAGCATTGAAAAGGAGTCTCCTGCAGCACAATCCAACCTGCAAGAAGGTGATATTATTTTAACCATTGATAAAGTCAACGTACAAAATAAACTTCTTGAATTAATGATGTTTTTAAAAAACAATGCAAATCAATCTGTTACCGCTACTATTAAACGCAATAAAGAAATTATCCCCCTTGAAATTAAAATTGGCGAACGCAAAATACAAAATCAAATATTTGGTTATTTGGGCATTGACTTTGATATAGAAATACCGCAATATAATTTTTTTGAATCAATAAAAATGGGCATACATGCCACACATACTATAATCAAACAAGTTTTTTCGATCTTTACTTCAATGTTCAGACAACGTACTATTGAAAATCTAGGCGGTCCTCTTATGGTAATTTCTCAGACTATCAAAGGTGCTCAGCAAGGACCGAAAATATTATTCTTATTATTAGCCTTTATCAGTATAAATCTTGCCGTGCTCAATGTTATACCAATACCAATTATGGATGGCGGTCAAGCACTCTTTTATACTATTGAAGCTATTATTCGTAGACCATTACCTGAACAAGTGAAAATATATATTCATTATGCTTGTTGGTTAGCTGTAATGGCATTAGCAGTTTTCTTAAGCATAAAAGATATTATGCGAATGTTTATGAGCTAAAAAAAAATAAGACAATAAAAAAAGCGGGGCCAATAATTGGCCCCGCTTTTTTTATTTAAATCAAAATATTCTATGAAATTTGCGCACGATGAGGATGCTCAGCACCTGCATATATACGGAGTTTTTTGAACATTGCTCGTCCAAGTTTATTTTTAGGGAGCATACGTTTTACTGCAAGCTCAATAATTCTTGTTGGATGCTTTTTCATTAACTCTTCAGCTGTTATAGTTTTATAACCACCAACCCATCCGGTATATCGGTCATAAATTTTGTCTTCCCATTTATTACCTGTCAACACAATATCTTTGGCATTGATAACAACCACATAATCACCAGCATCACTGTGTGGCGTATAAATAGGTTTATCTTTGCCACGTAATTGATCAGCAATTTCTGTCGCTAAACGTCCCAAAACACGTCCTTGCGCATTTTTTACTACCCAACGGGGTTTATGTTCTTCTTTTTTGAGAAAAAAGGCCTTATTAAAATCCATAGCAAGTCCTTAAACTAGCAAAATCTTTCAGATATATATTCCGGAAACATCTTTATTAAAACGAACGAGGTTTTTATTATGATAGAAAAAAATTACTTACTCGTCAATGTAAATTTCAGATTGGTTCTCATTTTTTAAGGTTCAAAACAGCTAAAAATACTCCTGTATCATTCTAGCCTGCTTATTAATCAATAAAATTCATATCTATTTTGATTGCCACTTTAAAAAGCTTAAAAAACACCGATTTTAATGATTTTTTTATAAAAAAATTCACATATTTGCCTAAGATGTTTACATTAAAAAGTAATTTTTAAGGTAAAATATAAATTTATAAGGATTTACTCATGCAATCATGGCTTGTTTTATTACCACCACTTCTTGTATTAAGTTTAGCAATTATTACTCGACAGGTCCTTACTTCATTAATCGTAGGCATTATTTCTGCCGGCTTAATTGTTACACATTTTTCATTCATTCCCACATTGCAGCTTCTGGGTCTGAGATTATGGCAAGAATTATCCGATCCTCTCAATATATATACGTTCGGTTTTCTTATTTTTCTGGGAATGTTAATTACTTTAATTAGCATAACCGGCGGCGCAACTGCATACGGAAACGCAATAAAAAAATTATTACGAACCCCACGTTCAACTAAAATTTCGACCATTATTCTCTCATTCTTATTTATGATTGATGATTTTTTTAGTAGTTTAACGGTTGGTTGTATTATGAAACCTCTTATGGATAATTTCAAAATACCCCGAGCAAAATTAGCTTTTTTAATCGATTCATTAGCATCTCCTTTAGTAATTATTATGCCAATATCTACTTGGATAGCCATGCTATTGATGCAATTAAATAAAGCCGGCATATCATTAGATAAGGCAGATAAGCCAATTATTTTAGCTGATCCTTTTTTGACTTATCTTAAATCAATCCCGTTTATATTTTATTCTTTTGCTGTAATTGCATCAGTCTGGGTAATTGTCGGTTTTTCTATATCTTTTGGCCGCATGAAAAAACATGAGCAAATCGCAGCACAAACTGGTAATTTGTTTGGTGGCAAATCACCATTGCCAGAAATGCAAACCGAAGCGTGTGGCATGCAAGGACATGTTATTGATTTTATTTTACCAATCGGCTCGCTTATTTTATTTATTATTTTTGGCATTTTATATTCAGGAAATTCAGTTTTATTAGGCGGTACAAATGCTTTATTAAAAACGATTCAACAAGCTGATATTTTTCTTGCGTTATTTCTTGGATGTTTAGCATCATTAATTTTAAATTTAATACAAATGATGGTACGTGGGCTTGTTTCCTTTAAATCTCTCAATACATTATTTAAAGGCGGGTGGAATTTAATGGGGGACTCAATTATCATTTTGTTACTTGCATTTACTTTTAGCACAATGCTAAAAAGTGATCTCAAAACAGGACAATATATCGCAACCATATTAATTGGTTCCATGCCTGGCTTCCTTTTGCCCTGCATGTTCTTTTTAGCTTCTTTAGCAACATCGGTAGCCACTGGTTCTTCATGGGGAACTATCGCTGTTATGATTCCTATCGCGATTCCAATGATTGGATCATTCTTTAACATAACGTTGTATGCTGATCCGGCAACATTGAACTTTTTATATCCTATTATTGGCAGTATCTTTGCTGGTGCTGTTGCCGGCGATCATGTTTCTCCTATAGCTACTACTACCGTTATGTCAGCAACAAGTGCTGGTTGTTATTTAGATGATCATGTTTATACACAATTGCCTTATGCACTTCCTGCACTTTTGAGTACCGTTATTGCTTATTTTGTTTCTGGCTTATTAATTCCTTTTGGTTACTGGATAGCAGCTATAATACCATTAATACTTGCTATAGGTATAAGTCAAATAATATTATTAACAATTCATTATCTACAAAAAAAGGCTTAACTAAGTAATCAGTAAATAATAAAAAATATTCTTGCATTCATTTTGTATTGTCACTTAAAATAGGCAATAGTATAAAAAAGGAGAGAGATTCATGAAAAAGAATATTTTTTTATTAATTTTGGTAATTTTGTTTTTTTCAATACATACTAATGATTATGCAATAAGCTTTGATTCATTTTTCTCTCAAAACTCAACAGACTCACGACCACTTAGCTTTTCAATTGTTGCATCTACCGGTGCTATAATTGGATTACTTTTACTTAAAAATGGTCTTGAAGAAGTACTGAACCCTCAATCTAACAGCTTAGAAAAATACACAAAAACGTTTCCTTCACTAAAATACAGAAGAAAAACGAATTCTTATATTAAAAATGGAATTAACAAAGTAATCGCTGGCCTTGGGTTAACCGTAGTGGGCATAGGATTATTACTATCAAGCAAACAACTTATAGCTCAATTTGATATTTTACTTAAACAGTATAAATTATCGTCAAATTAATTATTTATACGCATAATTTCTTCAATAACATCCGGTTGTTTTGGAAGTTCTTCGCTTAAACATATTGCGCCATCTTCTACAATCCAATAGTTATCTTCAATGCGCACACCTAAGTCTTCATCTGGCAAATAAATACCTGGTTCAATAGTTATAACATCTCCTGGCGCAAGTGGCTGCATATAATCTCCCACATCATGCACATCTAATCCTAAAAAATGACCGATCCCATGAATAAAATAGGTATTATATCCTTTTTCTTCTAAAAATTCTTGTGCAATATGATGTAATGATTTATCTTTCTGATCTTTATTTGCTAACCAATAGCCCGGTTGTGCAGTATTTGCTATAAATTCTTGCGTCTCAAGTACTATTTCATATATTTCGCGCTGTCTATCAGTAAATTTTCCTGAAACTGGATATGTCCTTGTTAAATCTGCACAATAATGATTATATTCTGCACCAATATCAACAACTACCAATTGATTATCTTCTAATACTTTATTGTTATCATGATAATGAAGTACGGTACTATCTTTTCCGCTTGCTACAATACTTGGAAATGCAATTGAGCCACCAGTAGCAATAAACATATATTCAATTAAAGCTTGCATTTCATATTCATATTTTCCCGCTTTAATCATGCGAGCGACAGCAAGATGGCTTTCCATGGTGATATCAATTGCTTTATAAAGTAATTCAAGTTCTGCTGTTGTTTTTTTGCGTCTCATTTGAGCTACAAGTGCAGAAATATCTATTAAAGATTCAGCAAAGTTATTAATTAACGAATTAATCCGTTGTAAAATAAATCGTTGCTCTAGATAAGCACTATTCCTTTGTGGATTAAAAGTATAGATGGGCCTTTTTTGATCTATATATATTTGTAATCGATTTAATAAATTGCTGTATTCATTCGCAGAAAAAAATGGATGACATTGATAACCAGTACAAGGCTCTCCTAAATATGCAATATCCGTAAAACCATATAAATTTTTTTCATCGTTATTAATTGCAATCTTAACCCATTTTTTTCGTTGATCACCAAAATTAGGCATATAAAAAATTGCAGTATCATCAGCTAGATCAAGAAGCAGCGCCGTCGCCGGTTCGTTAATCCCCGTTAAATAATAAAATGAAGAGTCTTGTTTAAAAATATTTTGCTCTTGCTCAAAATTAGCGAATAACAAAATAATACCATTTTGTGCTTCAGGATATTGGGCAAGTATTTTTTCTTTTAAAGCAATTCTTCTATCAATATAAATTTGATTATTTAATTTCTCAATTCTTGGCATTATCTTCCTTGTTTTAGATTTATTTTTTTCTAGTGTATCTAATTATGAAAGTTTTTTTAGTTTTTATAGCAAAATTTCCACTATCCAACTATTGATATTTTCTAATAGAAATTGATATAATTAATTATGGGGAGTTTACTAAAAAAATTAAAGGAATAAAATCATGAATAAAGATATGTTTTTAAAGCTTATGGCAATTATCATTACCTTCTTTGCCCTTCGTTCATTAGTTGCAGTAGATTGTGAAGAATGTTGTAAAAAGGGTCGCTGGGTTTCAAAAGAATGTTGTACAGAATGCAATAATTGTGAAGTAGTAGGAAGTGATGAAAGTACTGCTGAATGCCAAGATGTACCAAGCTAATAAGGTCTACGGTCAGATAATGCTTTGTATAAAGTAACGCGATCCATATATTCAAGCGAAGAGCCAACTGGAATACCACGGGCTAAGCATGAAATTTTTATATTTTTACTTTTCAACTGGTTTACTATATAAGAAGCCGTTGCCTCACCTTCTGGCGTCTGATTAGTTGCCAAAATAATTTCTTTGATATCATCATCTACTCGTGCAACTAATTGATCAATAGTTAAATTTTCAGGCCCCACGCCTTCTAAAGGATAAATTGCACCACCAAGTACATGATATAACCCTGTATAGCCCCCAGTCTTTTCTATTGTTATTAATTCTTGCCAAGTTTCAACCACGCAAATTACATCATGCATACGTTTAGGAGAATCACAAAAAAAACATTTTTCTTTTTTTTCTTTCCAAGTACAACAGCGTTCACACTGAGCAATATATTCTTTTGCTTGCAAGATAGCTTTACAAAACTGCTCGGCTTTTACTGAATCTAATGATAAAAAATGAGCAGCTACCCGGTATAAATTTTTTGATGCAAGATAGGGCACCTGCTGCAAACTTTTTAATAACTGTTTAAAAACAGGGCTGTGTTCAATCATGCTTTAATTTGCCTTATAACTATTGATTGTAAAACACCAAGCAGAGTTCCCATCATAATGAATAACACTAAACCAGCAGAAAAACTTGAAAACAATGCTGCTACAAAAATTGCCAAAACACTTGAAGAAATACGCTGTTTAGGATCTTGGCTTATAGTAAAGGTATGCAAAAGAATACTTATACCAGCCAAAATTGGTAGAAGATAATATGGATCTGGCGCTGAAAGATCTGGAACCCAGAGAAAGGGTGCTCTATATAATTCAATTGCATTTGATAAAATAATACCTAATGCCCAGAAAAATGGCATTTGTAATAGTAACGGCAAGCAACCAGTAAATCCTCCAAACCCTTGTTTTTTTACGAGTTCCCCTTGTGCCTGTGCTAATGCTTGTGGATTGTCTTTATATTTGGCACGAATGTGTTCCAACTTTCTTGTATATTCTTGGCTTCTTTTCAACATTTCTTTCTGGTCTTCCACTCGATAAGTAAACGGCAACAGAAGTAATTTTAATAAAATAGTTAAAATAATAATTGCCCAACCATAATTTTGTACATAGCTGTATATTATATTTAACACATCAAGTAAAAATTTTGATAACGGTTTGGAAATAAATGAAAACCAGCCATAATTTAATGTCTGTTCTAATCGCGGATCAATCGCTGCCATAACGTCATCTTCTTTAGGGCCAACATAAAAAGATAATTCATATGTACTATCTCTTGTAAGCTTCGGTCCTTCTAAAATAGAAAAAAGATTTTCTATTTCTACTGCTTTAAAATAACCTCGTTGTGCAAAGTTATGAGGGTCTCTAACCATGGTGTGTACAAAATAACGATCTTGTGAACCAAACAGGGTTGGATTAGACCAATATGAATTAATTGTTTCATCATTAAATGGATAAATTTTTATAGACTTTGGTCCCTCATTAATCACACCCGATACTACATCTTTTGTTCTTGTAGCACTTTCGGATCCTAGACCTGGCAATAATGGTGAATTAAAGAAAATACGTGGAATGATTGTTGTACCCTCTTTCACGGTAAATGAAAGCTTTAAATCAATACGATAATTTTCTTTATAAATCAGAAAGGTTTTATCAAGCGTACCATTATCAAACGATGTTTTATAAGAAAGAACAAAATAATCCGCTTCTTCTTTTTTATTAATAAAATCAAAATAATACGGTGTCTTTTCATCAAACGCAATTAAGAAAGTGCGATTTTCTTTTTCATTAGCAGCTGGAGGAAACAAGGTAGTTAGATATCCTTCTTTGCCACCCCAGTTACGTCTAAATTCAACCCGAATTAACGAAGCACCGTCATTAGAAAATTCATATCGAGCACTATTAGTTTCTATAGTAGTCACTATTGTTTTTCTAGTTGCTTTTGCATCAAGAAAATCAATTTCGGTATTCAATGGTTTATGAACTTGAATTTCAGGTTTTGTTGGTGCTACAAATCGTTGTCCTGATTTAACTTGATCATTCACAACAGATTCGCTTGGACCAAAATAATATTGCATACCCCAAGTTACAAGAAGCGCTAATAATAATGGAACTAATAATTCTTTAATTTTCATATAGTAAGCCTCTCTATGATTGAGTGGGAAATATAATTGTATAAATCAGTGTAACAAATAAAAAAGTATTGAGCTAGCATGATTCTTTTAAAAAATAGACAGTTTTATGAATTTTGATTCTTGCATTATAACGAATTATTACTATTCTTAAAATCATAACTTCAGAAGAATCTTTTTATAAAAAAAAGGAATAGGGTATGAAAGATTCAATAGAACAATTTCGTATTGGAAAACTTGCCCAAGAACTTGGTGTCGAACGATTTGTAATTCGTTTCTGGGAAAAAGAATTTCATATTTCAGCTCAACGTTCAAGTGGTGGTCAACGTTTTTACAACCAAAAAGACTTTGAGCAATTTAAACTTATAAAAGAATTGCTGTATGAAAAAGGTTTTACTATTGCTGGCGCAAAAAAAATAATAAAAGAACAACCCAAAAAATCTCCTGTAATTGAGTTTTCAAGCAATAACACCAAAATAAATATTAATGAACATCAAAATCTTCTACAAAAAATAATTGCATTGAAAAAGCAATTGATGAAACTTCATGAGCTTTTGTAATGTAAATTATTGATATTCATAAGTTCATAAATTATAGTCGTACATTGAGAGAATAGAAGCTTTGTTTAAAAAGGAGTAGTAATGATTTTACACAAGGCAGGTTCTGCCGTATATTTTTTTTCATTAATAATATTATTTCAAATATCAGTTTTCGCCCAAGAGCCAATTGAACCAAAATCACCCCGTCAAGAACTGCAAGAAGAATTAAATCAGTTACAACAAAAATTAGATTTGTATGGTCATGAAGAAATAAATGTTTTCGAAACTAATCTTAAAGAAATATTGCAAGCAATTATAAATACAAGCGACAATCCTTCTCCATTATTATACCAATGCTATAAAAAACTAAATGAAGGCGCATTTTTTTTGACTATTAGAGACCTCGTTGACCTTATGCCAGAAATTATTGACAATATTTCAGAACCTGAACAAGAAGAATCTAGACAACTTGAGCCAAGTGATCCTCGTGCTCCACGACAAGATGCACCATCACCAGAAGCCAATAATGCCATTGTTGGTTGTGGTGCTTGTGATTTAACTCAAGTCCTTTCATTATTAAGTGTTATAAAAAAACGTATTCAACAATTACAAATCTTGATTTGTGATAAGTTTGAACAAACATGGACTATACTCGATAATTTAATTATAACTGCCACTGTTGATTTTAGTGAAGTGTTTACTGTTTTGGATGAAATTTTAGATTGCTGTAACGCAACTTTTACCGTATTAGATG